>CALIEI010000107.1 GCA_938022165.1 uncultured Saprospiraceae bacterium
GAATAGCCACCAATACTGATGGTATCGTTTTGTATGGCGAATTTTCAGGGGAAGCTAGTTTTGATCAAGTATTTAATGTTGAGTCTTTCGCTGGATTTGCTACTCAGATAAATTTACAATCAGTTTCTACTGATGCCATAACGAAAGAGGTAGATATCAATGTATTTCCAAATCCCTTCTCGGATGTAGTAAATATTTCATTTGGAGATAAAGCAAGAAATGTACAAATCTATTCAGCGTCTGGTCAGCTTATTTATGAGAGTGCTGCGTCCTTGCAAAATCACGAGATCAATTTAACAGAGCAAGTAAATGGAATCTATTTTTGGATAAGTGATGATGGTAAGACTGGGAAGGTTGTGAAGAATTAAGAATAGACTAGAAAATAAAAAAGGGTGCCCAAAAATTTAGATTTGTTAACCTAAGGGCACCCAATCGTTTCGAGGTTCATTCGTTCTATCTTGATTGAAATATAGAGCATTACACTCTATATTTCAACATCTATTTCATTGTACTATTTCTTCAAGAATTTTCCTAGCATACCTCCTAGGTCATCCATGATATTTCCGTCTCCATCTTGGTCGATAAAGTTTTTAAGCAATCCACCTAAAGGACTAGAAGACTGTCTTTGCTGTTGTTGTTGTCTCTCTCCTCTAAGTAAATCGGAGATCCCAGAGATATCAAGACCTTGTTGTCTTTTTTGTTTTCCTAGAACACCAAGTAATACTGGAGCTAAGGTTTTCATAAGATTACCAACTTGACCAGCGTTTAAACCATTTTGCTGTCCAATAGCATCAGCCACTTTTGACTGTTTATTTCCTAAGATATGCTCTAAGATACCTGCACCATTAAGTGCGCGTTCTTGTTGAGGCTGCACATTTCTGCCACCAAGAATATCTTGTAAGTTATCAAGAATCCCACCATCGTGGTCTCTCTCAAGGGCATTGTTTAATGATGAAGCCCCATCAGGACTTGCCGCGTTTTTTGCGATTCCACCAAGCAACACTTCCATAATGCTTTCTGCAGCACCAGAAGTTTGTTGTCTTGAAGCTCCTCCACCAATACGTGAAGTTAAAGAGTCCATAACTGCTCCAGTCAGTTGCCCTTTGATTAAGTCCATTAAATTGTTTGACATAATTGTTATAGTTTTTAATAAAAAATCAATAGTAAATATAACTCATTAGGTCTACAAATTAGGGCTCGATTTTGTTTAAGTGTTATTTTTCACAGAGTCTTAACATTAAACTCCAAAATTGAACAACAAAATCGAGATATATGAGTAATAAAACTTATACATCCCCTTGAAAATGAGGTATAAATACATTCTTATGACGCTTTTATTGGCGTCTAGTTACTATTCAAAAGGACAATTTCTTCATACTCAGGAGGAGTTGGAAGAAATAGTTATAAATAACCCTAATAAATACTTGCTTCAAGAGACTGAAACACTGTCTCAAGAAAGCTTCGAAAATTGTCGTACTGGAATAGAAAATCACAATGTTCAAGATGCAAAAGGCAGCAGCCCCTCCAATTTGACTCAAGTAGTAAGTAATGCTACTAGGAAAAAACTCAAAAAGAAAAATAAACACATCCTCAAAAAGGTAAATCAAAGTAAAGGACAAAAAGATCTCATCAGCGAAATGTGTGCAAATCACTTTAGACTCGGAAATTTTGATGAAGCACTCTATTATAAGTTGCAATTACTGGAAAAAGGAGAGGCTACTTTTGAAGATGAATATATCTTGGCTAGATCCTACTTTGAAATTAAAAATTATGATCAAGCATTGGTTCATGCTTTTAATGCGAAAGTAATGCTGCCTTATCAGCAAAATAATGCAAGTCCTACTGAACAAGATCTTATTGAAAATCTGCTATCAGAAACGCTAAGTGCAAAAAAGAGGCCTTACAATGATTGGACATTAAATTTTTCGTACTGCATCACAAATCGTGATAATAAAACTTATATCAGTTATAAATCCGAACCTTGGAAAAGTTATGCTATTTGCAAATCTGTATGGGCTGAAGAAACAGAGCATAGCAAAAAGATGTCCACCATATCAGATCAATCAGCTTGGCTTGTGGAAGAAAAAGAATGCTTGCTCAACACCTTAATCGCTTTTATGAGATACGAAGCAGACAATCCAGAATTCAAAGGGCTCAATCACCTCGCTAAGGCACTAGACGAAAACACAGTAAAAGAGTTTATCCTCTATGAAAAATTCATTGCTAAATACCAGGCAATTCCAGAGGGTATGCCTTCTAAGGAGGATATTAAAAAGCTTAGATCTTACTTTTTAAGTGCTCATAGTACAGGACTATAGTACTTGTCTAAAACTAAATTTCTACAAACCTTTAGAATTTCCTAAATTCGGACAAAAATTGCATGTCCGAAATCAATCTGGTTGTTCCTTCTCCATCACCGCTTGTCGAACAAGCCTTGGAACATAGCGTGGCTTTTTTAAAAAAGCACCACAACCCTAATTTGGTTTTTCACAATTTCCAATATTGTAATTCTATTTGTACTCAGATCAGAACTATTGCTCAATCTGAAAAACAAATCCCTCAAAAGGCCACTGACGAGGCACAATTAGCCGCCATCTTCCACACACTCGGAACAGTAGTCAATAGAAAGAATCCGCTAAATGACTCCATCTCCAATTGGAAGACCTTCGCTTCGAAAAAAGATATTGCGTCAGATACGCAACAATCTGTGGTGAGCAGTTTAGAAAGCTACTTCAACAAAAGCGCAAAAGATACTGACGCAAAGAAATTACTCAATGATGGTATTCATGCGCAAAAATATGGTCAACAAGATGAAAGCTTATTGGCGCTCTATAAAATGGAATCCGTTTCTTTAGCAGATACTGAAATCAGCAATCTAGAATGGAACACCGAGCAATACAATGCGCTACAAAGTGTCAACTTTCATTACCCCTACTCCCAGCTGACATTTCAACCTGCGGTTAACCAAAAGTTGTTGGACTATGCGCAGAAAATAAAAAGGAATAAACGAAACGGACCTAAAGCTTGGGAACTTGAAAAACTAAGAAAGTTTCAAAATTTAGAACGTAGACTTCCAGGTGATGCTACGCAAACTTTTTTCAGATCAAACTTTAGGGTACATATCAATCTAAGTGCCATTGCTGATCAGAAAGCCAATATTATGATATCTGTAAATGCCATCATGATATCTGTAATTATCTCCGTGTTGTCTTATAGAAATATTACCGAGACCAGTCCAATGATCATTATGCCAGCTGTTATTTTTATCGCCACTGGACTGACATCGCTTATTTGTGCTGTACTATCAGCACGACCTAAGGTGACCAGGGTCAACACAAAAGGTATGTCAAAAGAAGAGATGCAGAAAAACGTTGTCTTCTTTGGCAATTTTGTCAATCTTGAATTGGATGACTACGAAGATGCCATGGACGCTATGTTCAGAGATAGTGAATTGATCTATGGCAACATGGTTCGTGATCTTTACTTCTTAGGGAAAGTGCTTGATCAAAAATATAAATACCTCTCTATGTCTTATGACGTTTTCATGGTTGGTTTTGTAATAACCGTGATTACCTTTATGATCACATACATAAGTTGAATCTAACAATGGTTAGGTAATAAATTTTAAATCGCTGATAACCAAAATATTGTAATAATAGCGACTAATTTTATAAGTCTCATATAATCAAGCATTACAAGTATTTGATTTATAATTTTGCAAAAATTACCGAACCATTCATCTAATTAAAAACATGGCAAAATCCAAGAACAACATCATCCGCCCACATGCTGAAGATGCGTATGCACATGAGCTAAAAGCGCTTAGTAAGTTAGATACAAAAAACAAACCTGATAACTGGCTGCTGTCTCCCAAGTCAGTAGTTACCTATATAGTAGGCGGAAAACTGGATGATGGAACAGAGATTGAAACAAAATATTATGGTAATAGACGTCTGATTGAAGTAGCGGTTGCTACTCTACTGACTGATCGTGCATTATTGTTATTAGGCATTCCTGGTACTGCAAAAACATGGTTTTCAGAGCATCTATCGGCTGCCATATCTGGCACTTCCAAATTATTGATACAAGGTACAGCTGGACTTTCAGAAGAAGCACTTCGCTATGGCTGGAACTATGCAAAGTTGTTAGCGGATGGCCCTTCAGAAAAATCTATGGTACCCTCTCCTGTCTTGAAAGGGATGAGTGAAGGTAAAATAGTGCGTGTGGAAGAATTGACTAGACTACCATCCGATGTGCAAGATTCTTTAATAACAGTCTTGTCTGAAAAAACTTTACCTATTCCAGAATTAAATAGTGAGCAACAAGCTGTTGCAGGATTCAACGTCATTGCGACTGCGAATGATCGAGACAAGGGGGTCAATGAATTATCTTCAGCACTTCGACGTAGATTCAATACCGTGGTGATGCCTTTGCCAAAATCATTTGAAGAGGAAGTAAAAATCGTACAAACCAGAGTTGAAAAATTCACTGAGAAACTAAAAATGCCTAAGAGCAAAGTTCCTACTGAAGAAATAAAACGACTCATTACCATATTTAGAGAATTGAGGCAAGGCGGTACGGTAGATGGAAAGATGAAACTCAAATCTCCTGGAAGTACATTGAGTACAGCGGAAGCCATTTCTGTGGTCAATAACGGCGTTATCCTTGCCACCCACTTTGGGAATGGTACATTGAGTGCAGCCGACCTTTCTGCTAGCCTTACTGGCGCCATTGTCAAAGATCCTAAAACAGATGAATTGGCCTGGAAAGAATATCTAGAAACGGTCATCAAGGATCGGAAGGAGTGGAAGGATCTTTACGAAGCTTGCAAAGCTAAGTAGTGCATAAGGTCTTTGGCATACGGCACCATGGTCCAGGCTCGGCGAAAAACGTCATACGGGCACTCGAAGAATACCAACCAGATTGTATTCTGATCGAAGGACCAATGGATGCCGAGAAAGTCATTGGTCTAAGTGCGCACAAAAAAATAAAATTGCCGCTAGCCATCTTGATCTATAATCCACAAAATTTTGATCAAGCAGCCTTTTATCCTTTTGCAAAATTTTCCCCTGAATGGCAGGCCATTCAATATGGACACAAGCATAAGATAAACATCAACTTTATTGATTTACCCCAATCGATAAATTTGCTCTTGCCAGAAGAAAATGAATACTCCTCAGATATAGACATCACCGATCCGCTAGCTAACTTGGCGCACATTGCAGGTTTTGAAGATAGCGAGCGCTGGTGGGACTTTACATTCGAATATGCAGAAAGCGGTTTAGAAATATTTGAGTTGATTGAAGAAATGATAACGGCTCTGCGAAGAGAGATCATCGACCAAGAGAAAGAAACGCTGATACGAGAAGCGCACATGCGTACCCAAATCCGAAAAGCAATAAAAGCGAACTACCAACGCATCGCAGTCATCTGTGGTGCATGGCATGTACCCACCCTGAATGACTTATCAGCCTACCCTTTAAAAAATGACAAGGCGATACTCAAAGGGCTGCCAAAAGTAAAAACGGACGCCACTTGGATTCCCTGGACTTATGAAAGACTGGCCCGCTCTGGGGGATATGCTGCAGGCGTTGATTCCCCAGCTTGGTATGAACTCATTTTCAATACCAAGACCAATAGCGCTACTAGGTGGCTATCCAAAGCGGCTAGGCTATTGCGCAAAAAAGGACTCGATGCATCTACTGCCAACGTAGTAGAGGCGGTAAATCTTTCCAAGCATCTGGCCGCACTAAGAGACATCTCTCTTCCTGGACTAAATGAACTGAAAGAAGCAGCACTGACTACGCTCTGCAACGGAGAAGAAATAAAATACAATCTGATTGAGCAAAAGCTGATCATTGGTGACAAGGTGGGCCGCCTACCTAAAAACGTTCCATCAGTTCCACTGGAGAAAGATTTGATCCAACAAATCAAACAAGCTCGGCTCACTAAATTTTATAATAGCAGCGAAGCTACTACCAAAAAACTAGACCTCAGAAAGCCAACTGGACTGCTTGGCAGTAAATTATTGCATCGACTTTCGATTCTGAATATTCCATTTGGTAAAGCGCGCAAGGGATCTAGGTTTGCTACTGGATCATTCAGTGAAAACTGGAAGCTTAAATGGAAACCAGAATATTCTATTCGAGTTATTGAAGCCAGCATGTGGGGCAACAATATCGAAGAGGCTACACGCAACTATATTGTACACAGTTTACGAGAAGAAGACAATATTGAGTCTCTAGCCAATTTATTAGAACAGGTTCTCAAAGCGGATTTACCTTTGGCCTTGTCCTCACTGCTAGAACAAATCAGCCAGCTGGCCATCATCCAAACCGATACCGATCAGCTGATGAGCTTGGTACCTAATCTCATAGATGCTATGCGATACGGAAGTTCTCGCAAGCTTGATATTACGCAGATAGAAGAGATACTTCAAAATGTGCTACCACGGATTATGATTGGCCTACCAGCTGCCTGCATCGGCATCAATGAAGAACAAGCGGAAGTTCTATTCGAAAAAATTCAACGACTCAACCACAGTGTTTTTGTACTAAAAGATGCGGACTATATTCAAGATTGGTATCAGGTACTGATTCGCATTGCAGATCATTCGGGTAGTCAGACGATGATCAATGCCCAGGTGCACCGCATCCTATTTGAGCGTAAAATATACAACAACGAAAAGATTTCTGAGCGCATCCATTATCATCTTTCTAAAGGAGCGAGCAGCATGGAACAAGCTATGTGGATAGAGGGCTTTTTATACGGTTCTGCCATGATCCTGATTCACCACTTTGATTTTTGGAAGATAGTAGACGATTGGCTTGAAGCGGTTCCGGAAGATCAATTCATGGAGATGGTGCCAGTATTGCGCAGAACTTTCGCAGAGTTTTCACCAGCCGAAAAAAGGAAACTATCCTACTTCGCTAGACATGGCCGGAAAGACATCAAAATTGAAAGTCGAAATCTGAATCAAGAAAGGGTCAGAGTGATCATGCCTACTTTGCGGAAGATATTTTTGGAGTGAACAATAAAACGCCTCACATTCAACTACTCTTCAATCCAATAGATTAATCATCTTCTTTTAGTATAGCTGGACCAAATCTAAAGGTCAGTTTTCATGAGCTGAGTACTTATGACACTTTCTAAATGCTTTGCCACATGTAGTTTTAACTTCAACACAATAAGTACCTGTTACTCTAGGGAAAATTCTTTGATTATTACTTTGAAAACCATCTGGGCCTACCCAAGAAAAGGTTGAAGACTCCTTTATGACTTCTTGAATGAACATAAAATCAGGAATTTTATATTCCTGCTTATTAATAATTAGCGGAAATCTTGGAGCAACATCTAAAAATCTACTATTTTGCATCATTCCTAGATGCTTAGAAATACCTTCATAGGTAACAAATTCATTAATAAAACCAAACAGATTACTATCATCAATTTCAAAATTGATAACTTCTTTACATCCATTCGCATCTTCGGCTTCTATAGTATACTCACCCTTAGACAACGAACTCAAGGCTAAAGAGAAGTCATCTATAGAAATTATAAATTCTTCTAAATCTCCAACGTTCCACTTTACTGGTTGTGCATTATTGTTATTAACTGACGCAAAAAAATCACCTGTCTTTCCTACTACATATTCCTTAAATGTATTAATTGCAGAAATTTCGAGATTCCTTATTTGTAAATCAAGATTACAATACTCAACTTGACAACCAATTTGATCTGTTACCAATACACAATGCGGCCCATCATTTTCAATACAGACTTTTGCGGAGAAGTCACCTATTTGAGTTACAGTTGATCCATAAGTCGACATTTCAGAGTTTGTTATTGTTACTGGTGAATCAACTATTTCTTCTATCTTAAATAGATAGCAATTACAATCTTCCCCATCTGACCAATTAACTCCTCCTAAATTGATTGAATTATAATCATGAGTAGCAATTCTTTGTGCTTCCAAATTATTAGCTAAAAAATCTAATTCACTACACTGAATATTATTCTCAAGTAATGGTAGGATTGAATATCGTTTATTCCCTGCAATATTAGGAAGGTCAATTTCAAACATTCCTTGAGGAACAGTACGGTGTATTAAGGGTAAGCCTCCTTCAATTAAACAACCTTCAGCGGATCCACAATACCCATCAAGAAAAAAACCTTCATTGGGTGTACAGTTTGAAAGGTCCCTTTTTTTTATTTCTATTCGTGTTGCAGAAAACTCTTGTGGTGCTGGTATAGATGGAAGTTCTAATAATTCAGAATCCCCGTAGCATTTGTAATTGCCTCTTTTTCCTATTTGAGCAAAAGCAGTTATTTTAAAAATCTGATCTGGATCAGCATTTGGCCCAAGAATTAACTTTCGTTTTCCAAAACCAGATTCATTAATTTTAAAATACCTAAATATCATTTGATCTTTCTTTGAATCAAAATATTCATACTCAAACCCTGCTACAACATCAATGTCAAAAACGGGAAGAAAATACTCAACATCAACTTTTATTGCACTTTGTTCGCATAACACCTCTTTTATACTAACACTCTCAATTTTTGGCAATCTTAATTCATTCTCTACATTATATACGTTCACTATACTACAACCATTTGCATCTGTAACTGAAAGTCGATAAATACCAGGAGTGTTAATACTTGCATTATTAAAAGATTCAATTCCGTTACTCCATTTATAAGTGAAAGGAGAAGCGCCATTTAGCGGCCTAGAGTCTTTAAATTCTATTTTAAAGTCTGAGTCACAAAATGAGTTTGTTATTTTATGGTCTGGCATTATAAGGACGCATTCATTTTCTATTGTGCTTGGGCTACAAGAGTATATTATAGTCAACAGAAAAAATAGCCTTAGACAATAGAGGTTATTCATACTAGCTTATTCAGTTTTGTTTTATCTACTTAAAGCGTCATTTACAGATAAAGTCTAATTACCTTCAATAAACTTCTGCAAATTAACTACTTGAAAAATTAATTCCAAGTGAGTTCAAAATCCAATGCATTCCTGGGAGTAGTGATATGAAGTGCGCAGAGGCTACTATGAAGAAATGGCTAGCGAAGGATGAGTTCATAACGAATACTAGCTAGACATAATTCTGAATGTAGCCTATAGCGCTGAATACAAACGGATCACAGGATTAAAGTGCCCAAAAAAAATTACTCCTCCTCACTACCCTCCGCATTATCAGTCGGAGTAGCATCTTCATCATCCGTACTCATCATATCCTCATCAGCTCCTTCTTTGCGTTCGATCCAGAAGTTGTTGACACCTGGTCTATCGACTAGCTCTACCTTCTGCATATTGCACAATTCTAGCAAACCTAGGAAAGTAATGATGGCATGCATTCTGTCTTGACAGATACCAAAGATCTCTGTAAACTCTTTTCGCTCACCAGTGCGCAAGGCATTGATGATATAGATTTGTTGATCGCGGATAGTGTAAGCATAAGTGTACACCTTGTGGATTTGCTTACTCTTGTTTTCTTCCATGCGCTGCATGACGCGCTCGAAAGTTTTCATCAGCTTGAATAAAGTCACGGACTCTAGTTCCATATCCACAAGCGCAACCTCCGCTATCTTTTTCAATTCACTGTTGGCGTTACCACGCACTTCACGTTCACTACGCGTCAGCTCCAAACCTCTAAACTGCTCCAAGACACTTTTGTATCGCTTGTACTCCAACAGACGCTGAACCAGCTCATCACGTGGATCTATCTCATTGCCCTCCTCATCGATCTCTTTACGAGGTAAAATCAATTTGGCTTTGATCCGCATCAGCGTAGCTGCCACAAGGATAAATTCGCTGGCTAGGTCAATATTCATTTCCTCTGCCTTGCGTATATATTCCAAAAACTCTGCTGAGATCTGAGAGATCGGAATATCATGGATCTCCAACTCATCACGCTCGATAAAGAATAATAGCAGGTCA
>CALIEI010000108.1 GCA_938022165.1 uncultured Saprospiraceae bacterium
ACAGTTGGTAGTGAGACTTTTGATATAACAAATCCATCAGGAACTGTTATACTAGAAAATCAAAATTCAGTAGGTTGCGATTCGATTGTTGAAGTAGATTTAAGCTTTGATTCATTTGATTTATTAATTACAGGTGGAGATGCTATTTGTCAAGGAGATAACGCTACGATAAGCATCGAAGCAAATACCAATTCTGCTTTTAATATCACAATAGGTAGTTCACAAAATGAAATTTTAGAATTTACAAATATTCAAGATGGGTTTGAATTTAATGTATCCCCATCTACTACAACTTCATACTTTATTTCTATCAATGACTTAGAATGCAGCGTAACTTTTACTAACTCTGTTGAGATCCAAGTAAGTGAAATAGAGGTTGAACTTACTCCAGGTGGCAATGGGGGCACAATGGATTGCTCGGAAGAAGGAACGGGAAGCATAACAGCTATGGTGGATGGTGCCATTGGAAACGTGACTTACCAATGGGATGAAGGAAGCACTACAGCTATGATAGAAAATCTTAATTCTGGACAGTACAATGTAGTTGTCACTGATGAGGCAGGTTGTACTGATACAGAGAGCTTAGAACTCGCCATTTCTAGTGCGCTCAACTTTGACTTTACACTCGAAACAATTGGGTGTGATGGAAGCAATGGTATCTTTACTATTACAAATATTGAAGGAGGTGCTAGTAATCTATATAGTATATTTTTGGATGACCAAACTGGCCCATTGTCTGAACCGACTCTTCCAATCATTTTTAATCTTGGACCTGGAGCACATACCATTATGATTATAGATGAACTAGGCTGCTCTATTACAGAAGAAATTGAAATCACACCAACAGATCCAGAAGATGTATTTCTAAGTGTGCCGGATCCAATTACCATTAGTCAAGGCAGTAGTGTACCTATTCAGATTAGTGGAAACTTTGCGTTAGATTCTATTGTGTGGACGCCAGCAGAAGGACTTAGTTGTGATAATTGCTCTAATCCAATTGCGCAACCTTTGCAGACTACCATTTACACTGTGACAGCGTTTGACAATGCTGGTTGTAGTGCTACAGCGCAAGTGGTGATCAGAGTAGACAGTCAATCTTCTATATATGTTCCAAATGTTTTTAGTCCAAATGATGATGGCATAAATGATCTATTCTATGTCTTTGGTGGATTAGAAGTTGCCATGATTAATGAATTTTCCATTTATGATAGATGGGGCAACCAAGTATTCTTCGCTGAGAATATTCCGCACAGTGATCCCGCTTTTGGTTGGGATGGGAAATTTAGAGAGGTAAGAATGAAACCTGATGTTTTTGTATATTACGGAGTGGTGGAATTGCTAGATGGAAGGCAAATAGACATTGAAGGCACCGTCACTTTGATTAAATAAAACATCTCTACATGCGACTTTTTGTATTCCTTTTTTCTTGGGCATTGCTGTGCCTGAGCTGTTCCACAGAACCTAAAGCAGATTTGATTATTTCAAGTGGCAATATCTATACGGTATCGCCATCACTTCCCAATGCTGAAGCTATCGCTATAAAGGATGGCAAAATAATAGACTTGGGAACAAACACAGATCTAGAAAAACACAAAGGGCCTGACACCAAGACCATAAACGCAAAAGGGAAATTTGTAATCCCTGGATTAATCGAAGGTCATGGTCACTTCTCCGGAATGGGTAAATCACTCATTAACATTAACCTCTTGAACACCAAGAGCTGGGAAGAAGTCATCGACATGGTAGCAGAAAAAGCTAAGACACTTGAGAAAGGTGAATGGATTGACGGACGTGGTTGGCATCAAGAAAAATGGGATTCTATTCCTTTGCAAAATGTACACGGTTATCCTTTTCATGATAAGCTAAGCGAAATCACAAAAGACAATCCAGTTATATTAACGCATGCAAGTGGCCATTCTCTGTTTGCCAATAAAGCAGCAATGGATGCAGCGGGCTTAAGTCTTGATACGCAAAGTCCCTCTGGTGGTGAAATTGTAAGGGCCTCTGATGGATACGCTCTTGGTGTATTTGAAGAAAGGGCAATGAGCATTATCAGGAATGCACATCAAGAATATCTTGACAATATTCCAGCAGAACAAAAACACAAAATATGGTTAAAGGGCATTGAGCTTGCTCAACAGAAATGTTTGGAGAATGGAATTACTTCTTTTCAAGATGCGGGAGCTTCTTTTGAAGAAATTGAGGATTACAAAAAACTTGCTAATGAAGGAAGTTTTGATATTAGACTGTGGTCCATGATTCGTTTAAGTTATAATCAAATGAAAGGCAAGCTAGATCAATTTCCAATTATAGATCAAGGAGACGGCTTCTTTACGGTAAGGGCTATAAAATCTGAAATAGATGGTGCCTTAGGCGCCTTCGGTGCATGGCTACTCAAGCCTTATGATGACAAACCTGGTTTTGAAGGACAAAATACTACTCCAATTACTGAAGTTAGCAATATCGCCAAACTTGCTAAGCAGCATGACTTACAGCTATGCGTCCATGGTATTGGGGATAGAGGCAACAGATTGATTCTAGATTTATTTGAAGAATATATGCCTACCAAAGGATATGAAAACGGGAGTCGATGGCGAGTGGAACATGCTCAACATTTGCATCCATCTGACATAATAAGATTTAAAGAATTGGGAGCGATCGCTTCTATGCAAACTATTCATTGTACTTCAGATTCTCCTTTTGTAGAAAAGCGTCTAGGTCATCAGAGAAGTAAGGAGGGTGCTTATGCTTGGCGTTCTTTATTAGATAGTGGCGCTCGCTTGGCCAATGGAACGGATGTACCTGTTGAAGATATCAATCCTATAGATTGTATCTACGCTGCTGTTACGCGTAAGCGAAAAGATAATGGTTTTGAATTCTTCACCGAGCAAAAGATGACTCGTGCTGAGGCTATTAAATCGTATACACTGGATAATGCTTTCGCTGCTTTTGAGGAGGAGGTGAAGGGGTCTTTAGAGGTTGGTAAGTATGCTGACATTGTTATTCTGTCAAATGATTTGTTAACGTGTACTGAGGAGGAAATTTTGGATACTGAGGTATTGTATACTATCGTTGGAGGGGAAGTGAAGTATCAAAAGTAATTTTTTTTTGAAACATATAAGATATTTAAGAAGGCATATAAGATCATATAAGAAAAACCAATCTAGATTTTAAAACTAAACTATGAGTATAACTAAATCCTATTTAAAAGACCTAGTTTATAAAGTGAATGGAGCAGCGATTGAAATTCATAAAGCACTAGGACCAGGTCTTCTTGAAAGTGTATATCATGAATGCATGAAACATGAGCTAAGCCTAAGAAAAATAAATTTTGTTTCTGAGTTTAATGTTCCTGTTCAATATAAGGAATTGGAAATAGAAGCTAAATTACGATGTGATCTCTTAGTTGAAAATATACTAGCAGTGGAATTAAAATCTGTAGAAGGAATTATTCCCTTATATGAAGCACAAATCCTTACTTACATGAAGCTGTTAAAAGTACCGAAGGGATTACTAATTAATTTTAATTCTACTCATATATTTGAGAAAGGTCAAAGAACTTTTGTAAATGAACTTTATAAGAATATCCCAGACTAAAAAATACAACCTCTTATATGAGCTTATATGTAAACTTATATGCCTTATATGGTTCAAAAAAACACATATCTAAAATGTCAATCAAATCTCTAATTTTATTCCTAGCCTTTAGTATTCCTGCCTTTGTTTTTAGCCAAACTAAAACAGCCAATGACTACGTACCTCCCTACCAGAGCGAAGTATTCTTTGGTACCAATATGGGCTACTTTCCTGGATGGACGGACGAAGACTTGGCGACCATCTCTAAAGGTGATCCAAGTAAAGGAGTAGAAGGAATCGGATCCGAGACACTCCGTCCAGCCTTGTTCGGACACTTTCTAGAGCAATGGGGCTATGATGCTAGGATAGCTGCATTCAAATATTATCAATCTATAGGAATACAAGACATAGTTTGTTTTATCGGAGAGCCAAGTAAAGAACAACGCGAGACAAAAGTGTACTGTCCAGATGTAGGACCTTCAAATCACTACAGAAATCTATACGAACCAATCTGGGATGATGGCCAAAACGGAACACCTGTAAATGAAGGAAATGACTTTGCCTTATATGTGTACAAAACAGTGAGCCTATATAAAGACTATGTGAAAATATGGGAAATATGGAATGAGCCTGACTTGGCTGATAGAGACTTCAAAGGGCATTCATTAGCCCCACCCGGCACTAGTGGCAACTGGTGGGACAATAATCCAGATCCATGTGAATATAAAATGCGAGCTCCAGTATTCCACTACATACGTACACTACGAATAGCTTATGAAGTGATAAAGAAAATTCACCCTGAAGGGTTGGTGGCTACAGGAGGTGTAGGATACCCTTCATTTATAGATGCCGTCTGCAGAAATACCGATAATCCAGAAAATGGAAGTGCCAATAAGGACTACCCCCTTGGTGGAGGTGCATATTTTGATGTTTTAAGTTTTCATTGTTATCCGCATATAGATGGGAGTCTCAAGAAATGGAACATGTCAAAGTTTAAGCATGACTTATTTAGACACACTGACAAAGCAGCCCAAGGTGTGGTAGATGCAAAAAATAGATTTGAAACTGTTTTGAAACGCCATGGATATAATGAAAAACAATTTCCAGAAAAGCATTGGATTTTAACCGAGGTCAATATTCCTCGTATTCCCTTGAATAATCAATTGGGCTCAGATGAGGCGCAACGCAACTTCATCATCAAATCCATGATAATGTCTAAAAGAGAGAATATTAAGCAGTATCATATATACAACCTTGCAGAAGCCTCTCCTCACGATATGCAAGTGAACTTGACGGAGTTTAATGCCATGGGAGTATACAGTTCTTTGCTTGATGTACCCAAATATCAAATGAAATTAACCGATGGTGGTGTTGCTTATAAAACTACTGCGCAGTTATTAGGGGGCATGTATTTTGATCACGATAAAACTGCAGCTTTACATCTCAGTGAGAAAATAGATGGTGGAGTATTTTCTGACAATTTGGGCCGAAGCATTTTAGTAATTTGGGCTCGGACATCAATCGATAATAGTGAAGAAGCCAATGCTACTTTTACATTGAATGATGAATGGAATAGAAAGGACTTAGTGGTAGCAAATTGGGAATACGGGAAAACAAAAAAGGTATCCCAAGCGAAATCTAATGAAATTGAATTAACAGGCTCTCCTATTTTCTTGTTTGAGCCAGAAACCAAAAATATAGTTAGCCCGAATAAAACTTTGGACATTGTT
Source organism: uncultured Saprospiraceae bacterium (assembly GCA_938022165.1). Lineage (GTDB taxonomy): Bacteria > Bacteroidota > Bacteroidia > Chitinophagales > Saprospiraceae > JALZVN01. The sequence continues at coordinate 5,307 of CALIEI010000108.1, forward strand.
CAGATGGTAAATAGTCCTGAAGTCACTGTAATTTATAATATTAATAATGGTGGATTTATTGATATTGATCTGATCAACAAATCAGGTAAGAGAATAAAAAGAATCCTCGATCAGAAGGAAGTAAGCTCTGGCGCCTACAATGTTCAGTTTTCTAAAAAAAGTATTTCACCGGGTGTCTATTTTGTAAGACTAATCAAGGCTGGTGATATTCACTTAGAAAAAATTGTCATTCAGTAAAACGGACGAGGCTGTTACGAAATTGGGTAGTTTATTCTTGGAGGCCATTTGTCACGATTTTTAAAAAAGAAAAATCGCGCCAAATGGGTATTACACTATTCCTTACATTGGACTAGCGTCCAATGCTTTAGGCTGTCACCACTCCGTGGTTCTTATTTTCAACTCATAGATAATGCAATTATCAAACTCTTGATGTTTGTAAAAATCATTTATTTCGTAACGGCCTCGGACAAGGGATAGAAGCAGTGGATGACGAAGGAATCCAGTCCGCAGCGCAGCGAAGGACCAAGCTGCGCATAGCCCGGTACTGCATACGAATTACAATGCTTTGGAGCATTGTAATTCGTATGCAGTATGGCCCCAAATAAAAAACTTAATTAGTAGACAACACTTTAATTTCCACTCTTTGATTTCGTTTTCTACCTCGTGCCGTACTATTGCTTACAAGCGGCTTTCTTTTACCGTAGCCTTTATATTGCACCTGGGAAATAGGGATGCCTTTGGCGATGAGATAGTCCGCAACAGACTTTGCACGAGCCGTAGATAACATATCGCAAAAATCGTCTTCTGGAATATCATTGGTATGTCCTCCGATCTCAATTTTAGTTTCTGGTTTGCGAACGAGCATATTGTACACCTCATCCAAGGCAGGAATCGAACGCTCTGTGATCTGCGTACTATCCGCTTCAAAGTATAATTTATCCAATTGGATTACTTGGCCCTTTTTGAAATTTGCGCTCGCCAAATCTTTACTAATGCGTTCACCCATATTGACTGAGCTAATAGCGGTGCAACCTTCTGCATCGGTAACGGTAACGGTATATTTGTTTTTAACCAGTTTTGAAACTTTAGCTCCTGTAGCACCATTGGACCACTCATAAGTGTATCCGCCTGCGCCTCCTTTCGCATAAACAGAAGCAACACCGTCTCGTCTACGCGATCCTGAAACAGGTTTATCTTGATTGGTTGTTACTAGCAATGGCGCTGGGCCTACTACTTTATACGTTCCAATTTTTCGATTACCATTTGAGTCCAAAACAGTTACCTTATAATCGCCCGCCTGAAGTCTCGCAATACTACTCTTCTCAGACTGGTTGCTCCACTGATAAGTGTATGGCGGTCTACCTCCAGTAACTTGCGCAATCAAATCAACACCTTCCTTATTGGTACAAGTCAGTTCGCCATCTTGCTCAATGTTTACCACTAAGCCTTCAGAATTGATAGCGACTACGTCTCCTCCTCCCATATCAATCGCTTCATTGTAAACACAGCCTGCATTGTCACTCACGGTTACAGATTGCATACCTGCGCCAAGGCTACGTGCTTTGTTTCCGTTTTCGCCACTTGTCCATTTTACGGTATAAGGTTTTTGGCCTCCACTCACTTCTACCATGGCTATCCCATCGTTGGAAGCGGTATGTGTTGTTGGCTTTATTTGCTCAAGCTTGATACGCATTCGATTATCTTCAATAACTGCTCCTACGGATTTGCTTCTACCCGCTTGGTCAGTAACAGTGACTGCATACTTGCCTGGGCCAACACTATTGGGATTGGCACCAGAAAGACCATTGGACCATGTGTATGTATAAGGCTCTTCTCCTCCATACACTTTCACCTCTAATGAAGCGTCATCCGTAGTACCCGTGCACGAAAGTTCTTTAGAGATCAGACAGCTAATCGTCATGGATGCTTCTTTGTCGATCAGGAATAAACCAGATGACTCCGTCCCTACCCACAGTGCATTGTCTTTATCTACTCTGATGCATTGAATATTTTTGGCAGTGAAACCATTGGTACGATCGAACACCTCTACACTATCTTTGATGATATCGTAGCGTGTAATAATATCAGAGGCTACCCAAAGTTTACCGTCATTATCGTAAACCATATCGCGAATCTTACCTCGATAGGTACGCTTATCTACATCCCCTGGAATCCATCTGTTCTTATCATCTACTTTATATAAAATATCATTGCCAAGAATCCATACATCAGGTCCTAGCTCTGTGATTTCATCAATATAGGTGCCTTCTTCGTAGGTCTTAATTTTCTTACCATTATTCATAATGACACCATTGCTCGTACCAATCCAAGTCCGACGATACTTGTCAACTAAAATAGCGGTTATCTTTTGCTTCTTAGCCCCTTTATCAATAAGCAGATTCATGTTTTCAAGCAACTTAATCTCTGGGCTAGTTTTATACCGTAGCACACCACCTGTCTCCGTTCCTACCAATAGTTGTTTACGGAATTTATCGTAATATGCGCAGGTTACTTCATCTGGATTATCCGGTAATTTTTCTAGATCAAATTTATTTGTTTCAAACATGCCATTACCTTCTGTTTGATTGAGAAGAGACCATTGATTTTTACCGACTGCTTTTTTCGAACTGTTGTCGGCAGAATTGATTTGGTAGATTTCAGTATCTGTAGCTGCCCATTTTACATTACTGTCATCAACGAATATGTTTTTGACATTTTGGCCTTGATCTATTGCCGTGCAGTGTATCACACGCATGGGCGCATTTTCGGATACATACTCCTGGGCAATGATATATACAGAACTGATATTGAATAAGAAAAGAAATAATAAGGTACGCATGAAATCTACTTTAATATGCATAACGATTCTCGAATAAATCGTTATTGTTAAGTCGTCCAAAATACTCAAAAAATATGGGTTAAAAGGCTGCTTTGAGCCAAAAAGAGATTTGATTGTAGGCTAAATGAATCAATATAGACCTCAATGAGCGAAGAATATAGATATGCATTCTTGAGAAATGCATAAATTTTCATAATTTGGGTAGAGCAAAATATATGAGATGGCAAAAAAATGTGAGGAATGTGGAGATAAAATTTTTGGTCGACAGGACAAAAGATTCTGTACGGACCAATGTAGATCAACATATAATAATCGACTCAATAGTGACTCCAATAACTTTATGCGCAACATAAATAATATTCTTCGTAGGAATAGGCGCATTCTCATAGATCAAAATCCAAATGGAAAAGCGAAGGTGCATAAGGATAAGATGATGGAATTGGGATTCAACTTTAACTACTTCACAAATGTTTATCGAACCAAAAAAGGAAACGTTTATTACTTCTGTTACGAGTATGGATATCTGATGCTTGATAGTGGATATTGTAGCCTTGTCATTAGGCAAGAATATGTTGTATAATGACTTTAAAAAAACAAGGCTTAGCCCACTTTAATTTGCTTCGAAAAAACTAGACATGCTCTCTGATTTATTTGACTCCATTCGTAGAAGTATTTTTCCGCTTAATCTTGCTAAGGATATAGCGCCTACACTTGAAAAATATAATTCTTACTACCAAAATCTTTCTTTAGAAAACAAACTCATTTTTAAACGAAGGCTATTGATCGCTTCCGCTACACTAGACTTCACCCCCAATAGTTTTCCAAAGGTCACCAATGAGATGATTGTTTTGATCACCAGTGCATTGGTGCAAATCACCTTCGGACTGAAAAATTTTAAGATCAGTCGATTTCGCAATATTATAGTCGTACCTCACAATTACAATTTTCTCCACTTTCAAAATCTACTGGGCCATGTTGACTATGAAGAAAAGTGCATTGTACTCAGTTGGCCTAGCGTAAAGGAGGGATACATTATACCCGATGATGCTATGAACGTAGCGCTACATGAAATCGCACATGCTCTCCAAGAAGAAAACCGGTATCGGATACTTTTCAATAAATTTTTTGAAAATAGTAAAATGGAAGCCTGGAAAGCGGAGGCCGCTAAAAAACTATGGTTGATCCGAAAAGGAAAAAATACCTTCTTCAAAGATTATGGAGGTATCAATATGTTAGAAATGTTTTCCGTCTCTATCGAGACATTCTTTGAACAACCAGAGGGGTTCAAAGAACACTTGCCTGAGCTATATGCTAGAGTATCGGAATTATTGAATCAAGACCCTTTGAGAAAAGAGAATCCAGTATTGTAAATGAATGGTGACGATTTTTAAGTCACCCTACCCCAGTATGTATTATAAATTTATTACTTACTCATCGCTCTCTTTCTACTGTCGGAAAGAGGACTCAAAATGCATTTTCTTTACATTTTGTATAATTTCAGGGCTTTGATTACATTTCATAAATAACTTTCTGACTGTTGGAATTGTTTGTGATTACAATAGTATAAAAAGAATTACACATGAAAAATAGTATCATATATCTAGGATTTATCTTTGTTGCCCTCTTAATGAGTTGCAATGGAGGAGACCCAGGTTTTGCCAACCCAACACCTGAAGCAAGGGATTGCGAAGCAACAAACGCACGTGTTAATCAAACAAGATCATTAAGTATCAGTCCTGCTTATGGTATAAGTGGTGAAGTGACCATAGTTTCAGATTGCCAAATTGAAGTATCCAATTTCTTTTATGATGGTACTGGACCAGCAGTTAGTTTTTATGGTGCTGCTGACGGTGATTTTAGATCGGGTGTTAATATGAGTGAGGTACTGAATGGTCGTACTTGGGAAGGAGAAACTTTAAATCTATATCTTCCTGAAGGAACAACCTTTGATGATATAAATAGCTTTAGCGTTTGGTGCTATGAGTTTGATGTAAACTTTAGTTCTGCTTTTTTTGAGTAAGCAAGATTAAGGCTTAGATACCAGAAAGGGTCAATTGCATGTTGCGCAATTGACCCTTTTGTGTGTAAGTAAACTAAGTTCATTAATCAATTTTTTCAAAACGTCGATATATATCCAAATCAAAAGAGGAAACTCCTATTACACTATCTTGACTAACACTGTAATTTACTTCCAAAAGGTCAGCTTCTAAATTTAAAATGTCCCACTTAAAGGTTTGTTGAACACCAAGCAATGAGTCTAATGCATTCATTTCAACCAAAAATTCTAAGATATTTTCTTGTTCATCTATTGACCAAGTACCATTTCTATGAATACCTAAAACAAAATCGTTACTAACTTCATAAGTACCATCTTCATAAAATTCATACTCAATATTTGGAAACGAAACAGTTTGCGTCATTCCGTCCGTAGTTTGTGTACTTTCATAGTCATTAAGATCTGCCCATTTTCCAATTATAATTTTTGAATCTAAAACTAATTCATTTTCGCTACCACACGAAAGGATTAAAATTAGATTAATTAAAAGGATAAAGATTGATTTCATTTTCATATGTTTTTAGTTCTTGACTAGTTTTTCACTGAGTATCTCTTCATTATTTTCATAAACTTCCAATAAATATAATCCAACATTTAAACTAGTAGTATAAATAACACTTTGATTTTTTAGCAATTTACCTTCTAGTATTGTTTGACCTAAAATGTTTTTAATGCTGTAAGAAAAATTAGAATTAATATCTAAACTATTGTTGTAATCTACTATTATTTGATCTGTAAAAGGATTTGGGTATACCTCAATTGAAGGGTTGATTAGAATATTTTTAAATTGAAAATTGTTTTCTACCAAATTTTCTCCATCATGACCACCTGTTATGCAAGGCTTTTTAGCCCAATCTATTGAATCGATCATTTCATGTGCCATAAACTCCCTTAATTCAATATAATCATTATTTTCAATTTTAGAACCAACAAATTCGTTATAAATTTTCATGTCAACCTCAGTAGATAATTCTATCGGCATTAAAGTTACATCGTCAATTGAAAACTGATTTAAATCTCGTAAATTAAAATCAAACTCTTCAAAACTAAATTCACATTCTGGATCATCTCGAATACAACCACCACAACAAGCACCGACATCTACTATCTCAGCTGAAACTATAAATCTAAAGGGTACCCCAGCAATTGTAATATCACAAGTTTCAACTTCATAACATTGAATACAATTACCACATCCTCCAGTAGAAACAGGAAGAAAAAAGGTATTAAATCCCCCTTGAGATATTACTTCCCAACCTGAACCATCCAGGCATAGGCCTTCAAAAGCGCAATTATTAGCTGAAATTCTTGTACTAGCATATCCAAATGGTATCGGATCACCCACAATACCATTTGTCAAAGGACATCTGCAAGTCCGTTCATCGCAATTCTCAAAGTTACAATTTAGTTGACCATTATATGGTTCAAAAATAGTGGGATTCCCATTACATGTAAATTGAGCACCACAAGGATCTGTAATAAAACCACTAAATTGGTGATCACTTACACCAACAGTAAAACATTCTACAATCTGAAAACCTACGCATCCGCTATTATCAGTTACAGTAACACAATGTTGTCCTTGATTTAGATTTGATATACTTGCTGTGCTCCCACCATCTGACCAAGCAAAAGAAAAGGGTGCCTGCCCACCTGTTATATTAAGATCTATTATCCCAAATGACACCCCAGGACATGTGTTTGAAACCGTACCATTAATAGATAAATTATGATTTGAACAATCTACCAAGGTAATGCATAAAGACATAATGCTACATCCATCATCCACCATAATACAGTACTCACCTGGCCCTAGACCGCCTAGACTCTGGTTTGAAGAAACAAAACCATTAGGTCCAGTCCAAGATATAAAGTATTCTTGAGAACCTCCAGATATATCTATTTCTATAACTCCATCAAAAGATGTACTGTTAACAGGAGATATCTTTTCAATTAAATCTATAGTTAAAGGTGGAAATGAATTTTCAAAATCTTGACCTCCAGTAGTACAACATTCAATATTAAAACTATAAGTAAACTCACATCCATTTTTTGTGATTTCGACCATATAAGTTCCTTCACATAAATCTGTAACCGTAGTACTATTTGTTTGATTTGGATTTGGAATATTCACCCAATTTATACTTACACCTTCCTCTACTGCAATGGTCAAAGAACCAGTACAATTTTGATCACCTTCTTCAGAACAATATGTAATATTATTCTGCTCAATTAATTCTGGTATCGATCTACCTCTAATATTTTCTACTGTCCAACAACCAGTATAAGTACATTCACTGTTATCTGTAACCGTTAAACAATAATCACCAGAGCTAAGATTATTTCTTAAACTAGTTTGAGGATCATCTGAATCTAGATCAGACCATTGGTAAGTATAAGTCGCCACCTCATTTTCACTAGTACAAGAAATACTTGTTACTATACTTCCATTGCCGTTTTGGCAATTTTCATTAGTTACTTCGGCATTGAGCTCACACTCTGGGCATTCACATTTGACAGTGAAAGAGGCAGATGCAGTACCACAAAGTGCATCAGTAACCAACACAGTATATTCCCCTGAACCGGCAGTTGCATCAATGTCTTCGCCATCGTTACTCCCTTCTATACCGTTTGCTATATGGAAATCTAAAATTGGTGGCTCATCTGGATCTTCAGGGAAATAATCCCATATGATGTCATAAGGTGAAAATCCGCCTGATATTGTCAAATCTATTGACCCATCTTGGCAATCATTTTCCTGTGTAGCATCAATTATCTCTGCGGTTAGTACTTCTTGACTATAGGCAAGTGTAGTGCCCAGTAATAAAATGATTGCCGTAATTAGTCTCATGTTAAATTGTTTTAAAATTTTGGTCTTCCTTCTATTGTTGGAAATTCATATCTGCTCTGTTCCGTGATATCTATATAAGGGTCATTTAGATATTGATATATGGCATATCTGTCTTCCACTAGTCTAACTACATATGAAATCATCCCTCTTTTTTTAGTTTCGTAAACAATATATAAGGTGTGTATATCTAGAACTTCCATTTTTTTAACTTCGTTTTCTGTATCAAATTTTGGAAATAAGACTTGAAAACTTGCATAATGCTCCCAAAAATCACCTTTTTTCTGAGAAGTAAGAATTAATAAAAAATTATAATCATCAGTCAAACAGTATACATTTAAAAATCTATCACTTTTTACTGCCTTAACCACAGAGTACTTACCTCTTGGTCCTTTCATAATATGCCCCTCGACTTCCATAGAGTGAGTTTTATCCAAATTTTCATTTAGTTTGCATGTATTTGTAATATCATAAATAGTATCATTTAGTTGGCTTGCTAGCACCAATGGGGCCAATGAAAAAACAAATATTATTATACCCTTCATAATTTGAATTTATTCTCTTGTATCTGCTACTCCAACTTCATTTAATTGACCAATCCAATAGTAATATAGATTGTCATACTCAAAAATCAATCCACTGACAGTATCTAAATTATCATCTTCGTATATTGCTCTATCTGCTACTTTATCATATCCATAACTTGGATCATAAAGAATTGGACCATACGTTAAAGCAATATGGTTACCATGTAGACTCACTGGATCAACGACATTTCCTTGTCCTGGTATCCCTATATCCCCTTTTGCCCAATCTGCTTCACAGTTCATAGGTATGTTGTTTAACTGAAAAATATGATTGTTTTCATTTGCTAAATAAGTTTCCCAGTTTTTCACGGCGAAACGAACAACATTGCTAAATAAAACAACTTCATTTATAGCATTTGGTCCAAATTCATTTGTTACATCAACTTGAAACATATTTGATGGATTTAATGGCGGACGAAATGTAATCTCTTTCACACCAGATATTCCCTGATTTTGAACAATAGCTTTAAATAAATCTGAAAATTCATTACATCTTGCATCTGGTATATCTCTTGATAGAAAATCCCCCAAACTGCTACATTGTATGCTTGTACAATTTTTCCAATATGTAAAAACAACACCATCTCCTACTCTTTTAGGGCTTAGTACACTTTCATCAAAAGGAGTCCAGGCTTTAAATACTATATCCTCTTCAACACTAATGCCTTTTGCATAGCTACTTCCTATATGAATAGTTGTTTCATAAACTTCATTTAAATGCAATGGATATTTATAAGTTACATACATTAAATGATTTGTTGTTTTGAATGTACTAAATTCACCAGGCTTGCCATTATCATCAGTAGCTCTCTGCCATTCAATCGGTAAAGACTTGTCAAAAAAATCAGTCATTAAATTTTCTAGAGTCTCATTGCTTGTCTGATTATAGACTGCACGTGTTGAAGTTTCATTTGAGTTTTCATTGAAGCATTGCGCAGGAAAAGTTAACTCAACTGGAATTTCAATCTCAATTTCAGTAGGTAAATTTGTTACTGGATGAAAAAAACAGAATCTTTTATATGTTATAGTAGTTACTTTCGCTTGTACCCAAAACTTTTCTGTACAATCATGTTCAATTACACCTACTACTTTTATCGGACTTCCACTAGCGTAAGCCGCTGCTTTTACCAACTCTCCGTCATCCGACCAATGGGGTGGTTTTATTATTCTGCTATTATTGTCTTTTAGTATTGGGATATAACTTTCAGCTTGAGAAGGTAAAAAGGTAACTTCGGTCAGCTCAAATTCATCATAATTCCAAGAATTATTTTGATTGGTGACTTGTGAAAATATATCTATCGTAAATAAGATATATAGGCATGTTAGCAAAACTAGTTTCTTAATCATCATTCTATTATCTTGGTTAATCTGAACAAAGATGATAAAATTTTAGTTGGTTGCGAAACTTTTTTTTATATAAATCAGGATTCTGAATTCATATATTTTTATTTTTGCCTTTATTTAACAGCTAAAGTTCATGTGTAAGTCAGGATTTAAAAAGAACTTAATTAAATAACCATAATATATTTTATAGCTATTGAATCCAAAAATTAATTTAAAATTTATGCCACACATTGTCTGCACAAACATTCTCACCTCACAAACAAATCCTCCAAAGTAACTTCTGAATCAACTATTTCATTAGCGTAGTCATTGTCTTTAATACCATTGCTACTTATCAAGGTGGTAAATAATTGTTTTTTAGTTCCCGTGTATTCTTGAAAGAGCGCCTTTCTATTTCGCAATGTTTCATATTGCTTTTTGTCAATTGCAAAAACAGAATCGTAAAATTTCATCTCACATAGATTTATAGTATCATCTTTTCTATCTATGATCAAGTCAATCTGAAAACCTTCTTGTTCTTTATCTTTTTGTACTCTTAAGCTTGATATCTCTGTATATACTGATTCTATACCTAGTGCTTTTTTTATCTCCTTAAAGTGTTTATAGCATAGGTCCTCAAATGCATAACCAGACCAAACTTTATATGCTTGAGTCGCTGCCAACTGCTGCCATATACCAGGAACGTATTTCTTATTGTCCTTTATGAAGCGATGATAGAAAATAGAATACTCATCAATCAATCTGTAGTATATGCCTTTTTTCTTTTTATTAAAAGATGAAATGCTGATTACAAAATCTGAAATAACAAGTTCATCCATTGCCCTTGTATAGCTCCCATTAGATTTCGCTTTTAACTTTTCAAGGATTTCCTGATAGTTAAGCCCTGAAGGAGCTTCAGCTAGAACTTGTACAATGGACTGATGTACACTTGCATTATTGAATAAAGATTCATACAAATTTCGATACTCGTTTCTAAGTATGCCAGTCTCTGAAAAACAAATGCGTTCAATAGCAACCGCAAAGCTTTCTCCTTTTTTTATCTGCTCTAAGTAAAATGGTATTCCACCAAAAGTCATGTAGATCTTAGCGATCTGTAAATTTGTAAGTCTCAGCTGATGGCTCTTTAGAAACAATTTTGTTTCGGAAAGCGAAAAGGGTTTTAAGTGGATAATTTCTGAGACCCTGTTATGTAGTCCACCTTTATCGTTTATGATTTTCTGAGTGATCCATGAAGTTGCAGATCCACATATAACGAGTATAAAGTGTTTTTCTTTAGAAAGGAAATCGTTCCACAAATGTGCAAGTAACTGAATGAATCCTGATCGCGCTGTACTCACCCACGGCAGTTCGTCAATAAAAATAACTTGTTTCTGTTCTTTACTTAAGGTCTGTAAATACTGTCGAAGTTGAACGAATGCCTTCTGCCATGAATCGAAATGCATCGGTGATTCTGAATTAGCATATTCACTCAACTTGACACTAAAATTGAATAACTGGCTGGTTTTGTCCCCATTCTGGATGCCAGTCATACTAAAACAGTAATGCCTCCCTAGTGTCGTATCAATCAGAAATGTCTTCCCTACCCTTCTTCTACCTGTGATAGCAATAAATGAAGATTTTTTCGCTAAAAGGGCTGCTTTTAGCCTTTTTACCTCTTTTTTACGGCCTATCATGTACTTTTTCTACCAAATATAAATCTATATCTGGTATTATGTGTCTTTTTTGACCACATTCTACCAATTAAAAATCTATATCTGGTATTATATATCATTTTTTACCACATTCTACCAAATAGCGATCTATATTTGGTATAATCTCTACCTAATCACAAAAAAGGGTCAATTGCATGTTGCGCAATTGACCCTTTTGTATTTATAGTTTCTGACTATTTACTTAAACGCATTCAATCCAGTCACCTCCATACCTGTGATTAACAAGTGGATATCGTGTGTACCTTCATAAGTCAGTACCGTTTCTAGATTCATCATATGGCGCATGATAGGATACTCATTGGTGATACCCATACCACCATGTATTTGTCTAGCTTCTCTAGCAATCTCTAATGCCATATTCACATTATTTCTTTTAGCCATTGATATTTGAGCTGGCGTAGCTTTTCCATCATTCGCTAAAGTTCCCAATCTCCAAGCTAGCAATTGTGCCTTGGTGATCTCTGTGATCATTTCTGCCAACTTCTTTTGCGTTAATTGGAAT
>CALIEI010000109.1 GCA_938022165.1 uncultured Saprospiraceae bacterium
ACTAAAAAAAACTCCAGTCTATTCTTAAGAATCTTGTTTTTCACATTTACTATTTTTCCAAAAAAGTCTTCCATAACAAGTTAACATTCTATATTCTTACGAACAAAATACCTAAAAAAAATATGAAATTAACATCGATTGATAAACTCACAGATGAAATTGTTGGAAAAAAAGGTACTCCAGAACGAGATATATTTGAATACGATTTACGCATGGATATTGTAGGCACTATGATAAAGGATGCAAGGATAAAACGAAATATGACACAACAAGATTTAGGTGATTTACTTGGTGTGCAAAAATCACAAATATCGAAATTAGAGAATAATACAAAAGATTTTAGAATTGGAACTATACTGCGTGCATTAAAAGCCCTTGGAGCTAAAGTAAAATTGAGTGTTGAATTGGAGAAAGAAGAACTAATAGTCGTGTAATATGATAGTTTATTCTCATTAGTCGTAGAGACGCTACATATAATTATCCATTCATTTTAACATGAGAATTACCTTGAATAAGCTACTTTTGCAGCCGGATTAACAGCATCCCCAATACCTTTTATTCCGTATATCAATCAGGTAGAATTAATTTAAAATCATCAATTGAATCGTAAACTTGCCGTATTTCTTGTAATCCTTTTGGTACTTGGCGCAGATCAGGCCTTAAAGGTTTGGGTAAAACTCAATATGGCTTATGGTTCGGATATCCCATTGATAGGAAAAGAGTTTTTCAAATTGCATTTCGTTGAAAACAATGGGATGGCTTTTGGTTTTTCTTTCGGTGGCGAATATGGCAAACTGTTTCTTACCCTTTTTAGAATTGTTGCGGTATGCGGGTTAGGCTACTTCATAAAACTTTTGATAGATCAAAAATCAAACTTGGGTTTGATCATTAGCTTCAGTCTGATACTAGCTGGTGCCCTTGGCAACATCATTGACAGTACATTTTACGGACTTATTTTTTCAGAGGCCTATCATGGTGGTTTAGCTAAGTTTATGCCTGAAGGTGGAGGCTATGCCAAACTCTTTCATGGTAAGGTAGTGGACATGCTTCACATAGTGCTGCTCCGAGGAGTCTACCCTGAATGGTTTCCCTTTTTAGGAAATCAACCCTTTCTTTTTTTCAAACCCGTCTTTAATATTGCTGATGTAGCGATCACTTTTGGTGTATTGAATATTATCTTTTTTCAACGCTCATTTTTTAAAGGCGAAGACAAGCAAACAACTCCAAGTGAAGAGGGTATAGAAACGGAACAAAATGATTCCGCAGAGGAAACACCTTTGTCATCTACTACAGAAGAGGTGATTGAGGAGTAGTTGGTTTAAAGCGTTTACTCTAAGCTTTTCAGATTTACTGTCCATAATGAACATTCCGTTTCTGGCGCATCTGGATCTGGAGTAAACTTAGTTTTTCTCATCGCATCCAATACACTAGCTATCACTTTATCATCTTTGATTGTCGACTTCTCTTTTAAGTACTTTGCGTAGACTACGTCCCCATTTTTATTCACGACTATTTGCATTACTATCTTTCCTGAGGCAGAATGAACTTTAGGGAACGCCCTTTTTTCAATACTCCTTGCGGTTTTACTTAAGTCATTACTGTTTTCACATTCAGGTTCAGTTATTGAATCCATCTGAGATACACTATGCTTTGTAGCATGACAACCAAAAAAGAAAATTGAAAAATATATAAATAAGACGAATGGCCTATGCATCCACATCCTCAGCATAGAAATTTTCAACTGCGTTTACTGCATTGCTGATTTTGCTATAGTCGATACTGTAGTGGATAAATTTGCCATCGCGATTGGTATTCACGATACCTGCTAGCCTAAGGATACGCAGATGTTGTGATGTGATGGATTGCTCCAGACCGAGCGTATTGTAGATCTTATTTACGTTGATGTGTTCATTATCATCAATGAACTTCAAGATTTGCATTCTCAACGGATGAGCTAAGGCACGAAGGATCTCCGTGGACTGACTTAATTTTTCAGTATCGATAGCATCTGGTGCTCTTCTCATATCGTTCGCGTTTGTTTTGATCAATAGTATTGAGGTCAATACATATATATATAGCAAATATGCGATTTTATTTCATCTTTTCATAAGGTAAATGGGAGATTTACGTGGGTATACCCACAAAAAAAGCTGCATATCTGTTGATATGCAGCTTTTATTTTCAGCTTTTCAGTAATAAATACTGGCTAAGTTTTTTCTGTTGGAATAGGTGCTAGATCATTAGCAGCCAATTTAAGACGCCAATTCTTCGACTAATCTTGAAATTTGATTAAGTCTCTCCTTGTCGATTGAATAGTAAATAAACTTCCCTTCACGGTCAGTACTTACTACTCCTGCTCTTCTAAGGATGGCAAGGTGCTGAGATGCTACAGATTGCTCTAATCGGAGTTTAATATAGATGTCCGTCACGGTCATTCTATTCCCTTCTTCCAATAGATCAATAATGCTTTGTCTCAACTTGTGATTCACTGCGCGTAAAACCAAAACAGCTTTTCTTAATTCAGCGTAATCCAGTTCGATCTGGTTTACTCCGCTATTAAGAATAACAGTTTCGTCTTTTTGCTTTCTCATATACGTTATCTTTTATTGTTAGTACTGTCATGTGTTATTCGAAAATCGTACCAACTGAATATGATAAAAATAATCATAATATATAACCCCTCTGATTATTAGTTAAAAATACTCAATTTTTTTAAAAAATAAAACAATTGACTAATTTATAGTAATATTTAATATGCCGATTTTACTGGCATTTTGGGCCCGAAACTAGAGTAGCAAATTTTTCTTTGAAACGGTTATGTTTGGTGACTTCAAGTATAAAGGTACAGCATATGCGATGTCACTAAATGCCTTTTTTACATACGATAAATGAGCCAATATGCGCTGATCTGCAGCATTACAATACTTTTCAACAATGGTATCTTGACCAGATCTCAACCATGGACTCACCTTGTGTGCGCCATCTCCTATAAAGACATTAACATCATTAGCACCGTAGTAGTTTTGAAACACTTCCTCATCTAAGACTATTGCCTCCAATGACGACACCTTCGTACACGCTTTATCAAAACTAGCCGTATATACCTCCATCCTCCTTGCATCTAGCATGGGACTCACAATGGCAGAGCCATATTTTTCCTTTACACCATATGCTAGAGCATCCAAGGTGGGCACAGTGATCAAGTCCAAATTGTGCGCGTAACAAAATCCTTTGGCCATCGCAAAACCTACTCGCAGACCGGTATAGGAGCCCGGCCCCTCACTTATACTCACCGCCGCCAAATCATTCATCCCTATTCCGGCCTTTTCGAGACATTCTTTCACCAGCAGTGTGCCTTTAGCACTATGTTCATACCCCGACTGAGAGCTACACTCTGCCAATACTTCATCAGCTGTACTTATCGCCATCGAGCAGATTTCCGTGCTCGTCTCTATGTGTAAAATTTTCGCCTGCTCATTCATGAAGATAAAGATACCAGCCTTTTTTATTCTATGCATTGATCAAAACCAAATTGTTGATAAAGACGCTGTCAAACAATTCATTTTAACCTCTTTTTATTAAATCACTTCTATTGTTATTTGTATATTTGCCAGACAAAATTAATCGAGTATGTCATTTGAAGTAGTAGGAAAATTACACAAGATATTTGATACAGAGACCAAAGGAAGCAATGGCTTTCAGGCGAGAGAATTTGTCATTGAAGTTAGTGGTATGTACCCACAGTTTGTAAAATTTCAGTTGACTCAAGATCGATGCGCTCTTGTTGATAACTACAAAGTAGAACAAAATATCAAGGTATATTTTGATCTCAGAGGAAGAGAATGGAATGAGAAGTTCTTCACCAATCTTAATGCCTGGAAAATAGAAACTGCTGATGCAGCACAAACTTCTACGCCACCTCCTGCCAACGAATCATTTCCAACAACGAACGATGCACCTGCGGCTACTGCGGCTGACGATCTCCCGTTCTAGGATAAAAAATATCAACCGTTTTTTTAACCTTGGTCTCAAATCGCTTTATGTGATTTGAGGCTTTTTATTTTGATATCTGCCTGTTGGAGTACTTTGGGCGAGTCAGATGGAGTAGAGCCAATGGTAAGCATTGTCTCTACTCCATCTGACCGGGCCATACGCTTGTACGCCGCACCTCAGTCGATCATTCGATATAGCCGTTCCTAGTCTCGATTCCGAAAGCTTTCGGAATCGAGCCGTCGGACCAGCTTATCTCATAGACCGTCTGAGGCACTCTGTATCGCTGCTGTCCCTCTCGCAGAGGGTGTGTGTTACATAAATAACTATTTTAGTTCATTTGCTGAAGCCGTTAATTCAATTCACTTAATCTATACACACACAAAGTAAATGCACACTTGTACCTAGATGAGTGTACGGCATCGAGGTTAAAAAAACCTCGACGATCGTTTGTAGTTAATTCCAAATCAGTTCTTCTGAACTGATTTGGAATTAACCCTATATTCTTACATCGAGCCATTGGAATAATTTAATACTATCGCGACATGCCGAAGGCATCAAAGCTCGACAAAGCGGAGCGCGTAGGGATAAGGGATCGAAATGGTATATCCCGCTTTCTTCTAGCGGGATGTAGGAATGGAGAGCCCGACCACGTCTAGATGCAGGCTTCGCCGGAATCTGGACTGTGGATAGCCCCAAATAGACGACATTAAATTTGGTATAATATGAGACCTAGACTAACTTACTGTGTCTAAATGGTATATGGATATGTACAAATGTTTTCTAGTTTTCCTTTTTGCCCTTGGGTTTACCGCTGTGATGGCGCAGACGCTCGATGCCGTGAATGCGCGCTGGGACGATGAATTTACCGAGTGGGATATCTATACGATGGAAGGAGATCAGACCGTCGTCGAACGGGGTGGAGAAGAAATAATAGAAGTCGAAGCAAGTGGTCAACTCGTGATGAGGTGGCAAGCTGATTTGAACTGGACGGAGTGGGACTTCATGATCGATGATGTCATAGGCTCTGTAAAGCAAACTTGGAAAGACGATCCAACGCAATGGGAACTACGGATAGGTAGTGAAGTGATCACTTGCCGTGCAGCTTGGCGTGATGACTTGAGCGAATGGCGTATCACCAATAATCGTAAGACGCTGGTATGGCGTAGTAAGTATCGGCGCAACTTCAGTGAATGGGAACTGCGTGATGATCGCTATGGCGAATTTTATGTGTACGCTACATATGTAAACGATCCACGGGACTGGTCCATCGATGATCAGCTCGATGAGAGCATCCCCTTCTCCATGAAAATGGCTATGACCTTTCTAGCTATCTATCACAGTATAGACAGATCATAGCCATGGATTCTTTTGTTTAATTAAGCAGAAAGAATTTGGGCTGCGTGCTCTTTGGTTTTAACCTTGGTTATCACCTCAGATATTTTTCCTTTCTCATCTATCAGAAACGTGGTACGGTGTACGCCTATGTATTCCTTTCCCATAAACTTCTTTTGTCCCCAACAGCCATAGGCTTGCAGCATCTCTTGCTCAGTATCCGCAAGTAGATCGAATGGCAAGTCAAATTTTTTGATGAAATTTTGATGCTTCTTTTCAGAGTCTGGACTAATACCAAAAAGAGTATACCCTTGTTTTTTAAGTGCGTCGAAATTATCTCTAAGGTCACAAGCTTCTGCCGTGCATCCGGGGGTATTGTCTTTGGGATAAAAGAAGAGTACTAACTTTTGGCCTTTATGGTCTTTGAGGCTTTGTGCTTCTCCATTTTGGTTGGGAAGTGAAAAATTTGGTGCTTTATCACCAGGTTTTAGGTGTGTCATTTATGATTCGTTTCTTATTATAAGCTGTTTTAATATATTTTTGTTTAATTGTAGCGATAAATTAACCTTTTGTACCGTTTTATGCGTCTAAACGTATACATAAGTAGTCCAAACATAAATTTAATAAGTATGAAAAATTGGTTGTTTAAGTCTTTATATCTCCTAGCTCTAGTGGCTTTTATTAGCACGTGTTCGCGTAATCCAGTGACTGGCAAGAAGAATCTTTCCTTCATGTCTGAGGAGAAGGAAATTGCCATTGGCAAGCAAAATGATCCTAGTATAGTGGCTAGTTTTGGGCTGTATAAGAATCCCAAAATTCAAGGTTTTATCAACACCAAAGGGCAGCAGATGGCTAGGATATCGCATCGTCCTCACCTAGCCTATGAATTTAAAGTCTTGGATTCTCCGGTAGTAAATGCTTTTGCATTGCCAGGAGGGTATGTGTATTTCACAAGAGGGATCTTGGCGCACTTTAATAATGAAGCAGAGTTCGCCGGCGTACTTGGTCATGAGATCGGTCATGTCACCGCTCGACATGGTGCTCGACAAGCTGCAAAACAAACATTAGCGCAAGTGGGATTAATAGCTGGATTGGTATTGTCTCCTAAGTTTGCTCAGTTTGCTAATGAGGCTTCTCAAGGTGTACAATTATTATTGCTTAAAAATAGTAGAGATCATGAAAGTGAATCAGACGAACTAGGTGTAGAGTACTCTACAAAGATTGGATATGACGCACATTATATGGCTGACTTCTTTCAGACTTTGTCTCGAATGCAAGAGAAATCTGGTCAAGTATTGCCAGAGTTTTTGTCTACTCATCCTGATCCAGGTAATAGAAACATCAGGGTTCATAAATTGGCAGATGAAGAACAAGCAAAAACCAATAGACCTAATCTAAAAGTAAATAGAGAATCTTATCTAAGGATGATTGATGGTCTGACCTATGGTGAAGATCCTCAACAAGGGTATGTGGAAAATAGTGTATTTTATCATCCTGCATTGAAATTCAAGTATAAGGTGCCTAATAATTGGAGATTGGTAAATTCTCCTCAGCAAGTACAAATGGTATCTCAAGATCAGAAGGCTTTCTCGATTTTCACTTTATCACAAGGCACCAATATGAATACGATTAAGCAAGAAATGGTGACCAACTACAAGTTGAATATCATTCAAGAGAAGCAAGAAAATGTAAATGGTAATAATGCACTGGCATTTATTGGAGACATTGCTAATCAAGATGGCACCAAGACGAGACTTATGACTTACTTGATCAAGTATGGGAGTAATATTTATGTTTTTCATGGTATTGCGGCGTCTACTGACTTTAGTAGATATTCTTCTCTATTTCAAAATACTTTTGAAAGCTTTAGTAAGTTGACTGATCAAAGTAAAATCAATCGAAAGGCAGAGAAAATTAAAATTGTTTCTGTTAAATCTAATGGAACGCTAAAGAAAGCGCTAACGGATGCTGGAATGACTTCAGCGAGGTTCAATGAGTTGGCATTGATCAATGGTATGTTGTTGACTGATCAGGTAAAGGCGGGAAGTTTGATAAAGACCGTTGTTAGATAATTATCAATGGTGAATTATAAATGCTTCTCTAGCATAAAAAAAGCCCAGAGCTGTGCTCTGGGCTTTTTTTATGAAAATCTTCCTTCTGCCATCTAAGCAAAGTTAATGTGAGGAACATGAATTGCTTGTTGCTCATTATTGTATTAAATTTGAGCTATATTACCATACAAACTAGAAAGTCCATGAATAATTCAAAATACCTATCATTTTTAGCCTTTTTTTGTGTCTTGTTCCTATTTACATCATGTAATAAAGATGATGATTCTGAAGAAATGGAGATGGAAATGGAGGATCCAGATGAAATGGACCCGAACAATCCAGGAAGTGACACATTTGATGTTGAATCCATTCAAGGCCTATCCCAAAAAGGACCTTATTTAATTGGCTCATCCATAACTATTCTAGAATTAGAAAGTGACTTATCCCCTACTGGTCGAACTTTTACTGAAGATATAACCAACAATCTTGGATCATTCGAAATCTCAAATTTAAGCCTTGCCTCTTCTTTTGTTGAGTTGAGAGCAAGTGGTTTTTACTTTAATGAGGTATCAGGTGAAAACTCGGAAGCACAGTTAGATCTTTCCGCCATTGTAGACTTGACAAATCAATCCAGTATTAATGTAAACTTATTAACTACGCTTGAGAAAAACAGGGTTGAGCATCTTATCGGACAAGGCTCGTCTTTTGGTGAAGCAAAAACTCAGGCACTTGCTGAAGTCTTAAACATATTTGAAATATCCGATTCGGCGAATGCGAATGCTGAACAATTAAATATTGCTGAAGATGGAAACGGAAACGCCATCCTATTAGCTGTCTCTGCCATTTTACAAGGAAACAACTCAGTTGGGGATGTATCAGAATTAATTTCAAAGATTAGTCTTGATATAGAGACGGATGGAATACTTGATGATGATACGGTCTGTAGTCAGTTGAGTTCTTCTGCATCACTTATCAACCCAACTATTATCAGACAAAATCTTGAAGAATGGTACGCTTCTGCTAATACTCAAATTAACATTCCAAATTTTGAACCATTTATTGCTCAGTACATTCAAAATACGCCTTGTCTCGCAGAGTCAGGTATCACATACCCCCAGTCTGGTAACAGCGGACTAAACTTGCTTAATCAAGATAATACAGACTTCAATGTAAATGAATCCTATTCGATGCGAGCTGTCCTAGACAATGGCACGAGTCTACGGGTAAAGGTGATAGGAAATAATTGGAGTAGAAATGTTGGACAAGGAGACACAGGTTGGCTCATTGGTGAATGGGAAGGTGAACGTTCTGATATTGACAGAGGTTTTATATTTAATTCTGCTAGAACGGGATCTATAGATTTTAAAATCAATCTAACTAATCCGCTTAGTGATGGACCGCATTTTGATGAAATCATTTTTGAGCTTTTTGAAAATGGTTCTTCAGTACCTACTAAAACCATTGTTAAAAAAATTCAAGGAGTCACGCCAAGACCTTCAGGTCCATTTAATTTGCTACTAGTAAGCCCTTCTACCACTGGACGTACCGAAAATATTTTAGCTGGAATATTTGGTTTGGGTAGTAGTCCGCAAGTGACAAAACTAGACGAAGACGACAAATATGGTTTTGGTGTTTTTGTTCCAAGTAATTTTGAAGTTGAAATCTTATTATCAGGTGAAAATTTTGATTTTCCGATTAGCGGGTTTAACCAAGGTTGGACGATTGAACAATTAGATATGAATGAAAATCAATGGCGACTTTCTGCATCAGGTCTGGGATTTTATGAAACTGAAATGGCTTTAAATTTTAGTCAAGGTTGTGTCACTTTAAATGTGGAG
>CALIEI010000110.1 GCA_938022165.1 uncultured Saprospiraceae bacterium
ATGAAGACGAGCTGGATAGAGTCTATCAAGTCGCTACCCCAAAAAGTAGAAAAGGCAACTCAAGGATTAAGTGATCAAGATCTACAAATTTTATATCGACCAGAGGGCTGGAGCATTGCGCAAGTTGTTCATCACTTAGCCGATAGTCATATCAATGCGTACCTAAGAACTAAGTTTGCCATCACTGAAGATCACCCTAGTGTTTTTGGATACGAGGAGAGCGTTTGGGCAGATCTTAAAGATGCAAAACATACAGACATTTCGTCTTCTCTTCACCTAATAAAAGGGCTACACGCAAGATGGTCACAGACATTTGAGTCTATGTCTGCAAGTGACTACGAAAAACAATATCATCATTTAGGTTATAAGAAGGATTTTGACATGATGAACGTATTGAGTCTATATGCGTGGCACTCAGAGCATCACCTTGCTCATCTTCATCAAGCGCTAAAGTATAGAGGAGAATTCAAATAATGGACTTATTTAAATGCTGAGCTAGCAACACTCCTTGACTAGCACAAGCTTGTATTAGGAATCCACCTGTGGGTGCATTCCAATCTAGCATTTCTCCAATACAAAATTGTTCTGGCATTTTCTTCAATTCAAAATTGGAATCCACAGCAGACAAACTGAGCCCGCCAGCAGTTGAGATAGCCTCATCAATTTCAGCAGCTTCCGTTATGATCAATGGAAAACTTTTAATGTATATAGCCAATTTTTCTTCGTCAAGAAATTCAGATTTACTCAGCTTAGATTTCAAAAGTGCAATAACCGCTTTAGGAAGCTTCACCTTTTCTTTTAAAGTAGTTGTCGTATTAGATTTTGATGATTTCATTTTGGTTACTAATTGATCCAAGTCTAACATCGGTTTAAAATCCAAATACACCTTTGCTTCTTTATTCGATTGAAGTCGAGTTTGGATTTCTGGGCTTAGCCCATAAATGGCATTCCCCTCTATTCCAAATTTGGTAATAACAACTTCTCCTTTCTGTTTTTTCCTGTCTATAGTAATGGAAAGATTTTTCAGCGGCTCACCTTCAAATTTATCAATAAACTCCTCCGACCATTGCACCTTATAAGCACAATTCGCAGCACTGAATGGCACTACATCGAGCCCCTGCTTTTGAAAGCTTTTGTGCCAAGCACCATCTGATCCAGTGACTTTCCAACTCGCACCGCCTAGAGCAAATACAACATAGTCTGCCTCAACTCTTTCTTCTGAATTTAGGATTGGCACTTGGTCTTGATCCCAATTTGTAAAAGTCTTATTGAATAAAAATTGAACACCTTTAGATTGTAAGTGCTCTTGAATGGCCTTTAAAACTTCGATAGGCTTTATCCCGGACTCGGGAAAGACTCTTCTACTGCTGCCTACAAATGTTGGGATGCCAATACTCAACAGCCAAGACCGCAAGTCCTCACTGCTAAAGCAATCTAAGGCAGGATCTAAAAATTCAGTTGGAGTATATCTAGATTTAAATTTAGATATCGATTCAGAATAGGTAAGATTAAAACCTCCATCACCAGCTACCAAAAACTTGCGCCCTAGTGAGCCCTTCTTTTCATAAATAGTGACTTCAAAAAGATCGGTATCTAAAAAAGAAGCGAGAAAAAGGGCTGAAGTTCCACCGCCTATGATGGCTACCTTTTTTCTCACTTCCTCTTGATTTTAATTATTACAATGCTAATTTGGACAAAATTTCAGCAGGAATGGCATCTTTATGAACCATCACAGAAACAGTTTTTGCCTCGGCATATGCTCTCGACATGTATAGGTATCCTTTATAATCACTGATTTCTCCCCAACTATTTTTAATTTTAAAATATTCATTCCCTTTGGTGTCTTTCGCTGTACCTACGACTTGCATCAAATGATCATCAGTGGTTGCAAAACTTTCAAACATAGCCTGTCTACTTTCTTGATTTACCTTTCTTTCCTCCCCAGGCTTACTAAATAAATCTTTTCTTGCTGGATCTTTAGGCAATACGGCGATGCCCTCTTTTGCGGAAAACCCCTTTTCACTTACATCACCATCCCAAGCTATAGAATACCCCTTATCAGCAGCATGATCTAATACTTTCATCATATCTTCTAGAGGTACATTATAGTAAGATCCATTCGAATAATTATCTGGAATCTCCAAAATAAATTTGCTGTAATAAGGATGATGTGAAAACGAAGTAATACTTACATATTCTTCCGCTTTCAGATTCAATTGATCTGCATATTCCTTAGGTGTAAATTTCGTACCATCTACTTTAAAGGTTTCAGGACATGGGCCAAGATAAACGTCAAGCACCGCTTCGAAAGCTTCCATCCATCGAGGGCTGAGTTTCTTTTGCTTCAATACACCATCTAACATTCCTTTCAAAACAGCTTCCATTTCACTATGATCATGTCGTGTCTGCGAAGCCAATTTTCCTTGGTATGCAGTCTCAGGCATGATGCCTTTCTTATTCAATATGCGTATTACATCATGAGACAAAGAACCTTGGCTAAAATTAGCTTTACCTTGTCGCAGCACATAGTTTCTTGCTTTATCTTTATAGATCTCACGGACTATAAACATCTCAGATATATCATACTTGTCTAAGCCAAGTCTGATTAATTCTGATTCCAAAAATGATGAGGTGGCAAAACTCCAACACGTCCCTGTTGAACCTTGGCTCTTTATCTCTGTACACTCGATATCTTGTGTAGCAGAAAATCCATATTGTGCATTTACTAAGCAAGGAATACTTAGAATGAAAACGATTGAATAGATAATTGACTTCATATCTTTTGATTTAATTTTTCAAGACAAACTAATAATACTTAGACTTGAGAAATACTTCCGCCATCATACAGCGAACAGAACCTCCACCTAAGTTTTCAATTGTATTTATTTCACTGTGTAAAATCTCAGCGTGTTTTTTTATTTTCTTTAATTGAAGTGCTCCCAATGACTTGAAAGCTCTTGTCGACATAACGAGTATATTCTTATTTTCATTATTTTTTAAGAGAAGCATATTTCCAGCAAAATGATTCATTTGCTTAAACGAAATATCAATTATCTCTTTCTTATCTTTTTTGAATTGATTTTCTAGCATCTTCCACTCCTTCTCATCTTGCACACTTTCTTTGCAGATAACTACAAATTTATCTCCCATCGCCATCATGACATTGGTATGGTATATTTCCTGACCAGCATCATCTACCGCTCGAAACAATTTCTTTTTGTATCCAAACTGCTGACAAAATCTCTCCATCAACAAAGCATCAGTTCTAGGACTTAAACAAGCATATGCTACTTTATTCACCCTATCCAAAATGAGGCTTCCAGTGCCTTCTAAGAATACATCTTTTTTTTCAAAAGTGGTGAAATCTACCACCTTATCGATTTCAAACCTATTCCTTAACCATTTTATAAGTTGTGGATCTCTTTCTTTTCTTCTAGAGACTGCATTCATTGGATATAGCCCAATGCTTTCATCTTGATGAAATGATATCCAATTATTTGGAAAAATAGCATCTGGCTTTACAGAGCTTGCTCGATCTTCCCAAATATCTACAATGATTCCAGCATTTCGCAATTTATGCACGAAACGATCAAATTCTACTCTCGCCACAGCATTTGGTGCCTTTAGTTTTTCAGCAGCTGACTTATTTTGAAATGCATTGTTTTTAGCTGTTTCAGGGTTGTAACCAAAATGTGATGGTCTTACCATCAAGATTCTATTTGTGGCTTGCTGAGGCACTTATGCTTTTTGTTCACAAAATAACAAAAGAAGGTAAAACTAGACCAATACTCAATAATATGTTGACTCCTAATAGTAAAAATATTTGAAACATACAAATATATATATCGTTATATGTGTAAACTAATGATTTACAATATTATATGGTTTTTATTAAATCATATATGTGAAATGACAATAAACAAGTAGAAATGAAAAATCTAATACCATTTTCCATTATCGGACTAATTCTCTTAACTGGAGCATTCTATGCTTTTACAGATTCAAGTGAATCTACTGAATCAAGTACAGTTGTAGAATTGAGACAATCCAAGAACCTTATTGCTAATCAAGTAGCCTGTATCGATGAATTAGAGGCTTCATTGTATGATTTCTCATTTGAGATTTCAGATTTGAGGTTACAAAATGAGTTTCTCTTAGGCGAAAACGAAAATTTAAGACATGAGTTGAAGGTCCAAGCTCAAAGAGCAGCGGATCTTCGCCAAGATTTGACAAATTTGGAAGTTGAAAACCACAATCTGGAGCGTCAATTAGAACAAGTCCTAATCGGAAGAGAAATAAGAGCTAGACATCAAGAAAATAATGCAGAGATGATAATTGCTGCTGATATGCCATTGGAGGCTGTTAGTTCAGAAGCTGAAGAAACACAAATTTTAGAAATCCAATCTCAGATTTCTACCATCGAATCTGAAATCCAAGATCGTGAAGAAATGCTTAATGAGATCGCTGAAGAGACAAAAGCAACTGTAACTGCGATAGCTGCTAATGAAGCTAAGGTCAACTTTAATATTGAATTAGAACCTGCTTCAGACCCATCCATTTCTCTTAACGACCCTTTAGTTAGCAATGATGTATTGTACAAAGCTCCTGTGAATGCACCAAGAATTTTCAAAGAATTGGTCATGGTGGATAACGATGAAGATGTTGCGGAAGCTAATAATACTACAGATGAATTTTACTCTAAGTCTCCTATCTATAGTTTGATTGAAAATACAGATGTAGTATACAACTATATAGCTTGTAGAAATGATAGATATGGCAAGAAAATCAAGAAGCTAAAAAGAGAAGCTAAAAATTGGAAGTACACTTATCTTCAATTTAATCTTGAAGGAGAAAATATAAATCTTCTTTTAAATAAAGAATTTAGAGTAAGAGTATTGGCAACGGACTTGAATACTTATGTGAAGTTTCATACTGGTCTTAGCCACGAAAATAAAACTCATTTTGATTTCGTCTATGAAGGCGAGCCAATCAAGTTATCTATTTTCAATAAAGAAGTAAAAGGAAAATCATTTGATATACAAGTATTTCACCTAGTAGATGGTGAAGAATATTTGCTAGAAGATGATCAAATGAAGCTGTTTAATGAAGGCATTAATATGCAATCAAAATTAGCAGCTAATCTACCTAAATAGGATAATCTACTATTAGTACATAGGAGTGGTGAATGTCGTCAATGAAACTACTCAACTATACTTAGCTTCTGCTTTCATAGCAGAAGCTATTTCTTTTCCTAGATACCTGTCTATAGCTCCATGTATGATATACAATAAAGGCAACATCAAAATAGCCATAAATACTTTGTAAGAGAAATTAACGGTCCCTACTGCCAACCACAAACTAGTTGTCCAATCATTGCCTATCACAAAAGCTATATATAGCACCAAGAAACTATCTAAGAGCTGAGACACAATTGTTGAAACCGTAGCTCTGATCCAAATAGACTTTTCACTAGTAACGCTCCGTACCTTTTGAAAGATGAATGCATCCACTATTTGTCCCAGTAAGAAGGCAACTATAGAACCAACAATTATAAAGAGGCCTTGACCATACACTGCTGAAAAGGCTACTTGCATATCCTCTACCCCAGACTCCGTAAAATCAGTAATCCAAAAATCCGCTGGTGCTAATTGTATCGACATATATACTACGACAAAACCAAAACTAATCAGACCTGCTGTCATATAGGACAACATCTTTACGCCTCGCTTTCCATAATACTCATTTATAATATCGGTCATGATAAATACCACGGGCCAGATCAATACCCCAGCTGAAAGCATCAACGAACCTTTGTGTCCGAATATATTCCATTCAAAAGGAGATATACCCAGCGTATTCTCTAGAGAGAAGATTTTCATACCGATAAACTCAGCCAAGATAGCATTGGTAATAAAGAAGCCAGCTAGGATAATAAAAAGACGAGTGCCTTTTAGATTGAGTACATTGGTATGAGTGGTATTGGGCATGCTATAAAGGTAGAAGCTAAAATATTTCTGACAAAATAATTATTGGATTATCACAGAAATGCCATTCCCAATGATTGGGAGTGTTAGATTTTTAGTTATCTTTACTAAATAGGTCTAGATTTGTTCCAACTGCTTCTCTAACGCTGACGAAACCACCTGAGTTACCTAAGCTAAGCTTGCATGCTCAAGGCACCTTAGATTTTTCCTAGTAAATAATTTACTATAAAAACGCTTAAATACTTTAAGGTGTTTAATAAGTTCTCTTTACCCAATCAGTTTACCATTTAAAAAATAATTTGATGGCAAAGAAAATTATAAATAGAAAAAACAAACCAATAAAAGAACTTAAGCGTCGAGTTACTAAAAAATATAATGACATAAAATTGTCCTATGAGGAAGTGTATTATTTAGACGAAGAGGTAGATGAAAATACTGGAATGGTCGTTCAAGAAAATTTTGTTCCTTACTACACTAAAGATCAAACTTCTCGAAATTTAAAGTCTTTAAAAAATGCATATTTCATCGAAAAAGGCGCTGCTTCACCGGAAGAGATTATTAATTTTAGAAAGAAGTACCAAATAGCTGCCTCTGTGCTCAGCATTATTTTGGGGTTTAGTAAAAATACAATATCGAATATAGAAAATGAAGGCATCACATCCTTACCAACTGGTCGGCTTGTCAAATTATGCATTTCAGATATCAAAACGCTAGCTCACTACATAAATATTTGTGCCGCATTAGGTGACGATAAGAAAGAAGAATTAATATCTAGATTACAATCTATTTAGAATTTTACACAAACATCTCAAACAACATCGGATTATTATTGATGTGTTGATAGTTGACATTGTTATCCTTCATGCGCTGAATCAAGCCTTCAAAGTCGGCAGGATCTTTCAACTCTAATCCTACCAAGGCAGGTCCATTATCACGATTATTCTTCTTGGTATATTGGAAGTGAGCAATATCATCATCCGGACCTAAGACATTCAAAAAATCTTTGAGTGCTCCGGCGCGCTGTGGAAATTTGATGATGAAATAATGCTTTAACCCTTCATGCAATAAGGCTCGTTCACGTATCTCTTGGGTACGTTGGATATCGTTATTGCCACCGCAGACTACGATGGCTACATTCTTGCCTTTGATCTGATCAGCTATCTGATCCAAAGCAGATATAGAAATCGCCCCTGCAGGTTCTACCACAATCGCTTCATCATTATATAGAGAAAGAATGGTCGAACATATCTTACCTTCAGGAACCAATAAAAACTCATCGACCAATTCTTTGCAAATATCAAAAGTGAGATCGCCCACTTCTTTGACCGCAACACCATCGGCAAAGGTTTCTATTTTATCAAGGCGTTGAATTTTATTGGCTGCTATAGATGTTTTCATAGCGGGTGCACCTTCGGCTTCTACTGCTATGATTTTGGTCTTAGGACTCATGGTCTTAAAATAGGAACTGATCCCAGAAATCAAGCCGCCACCGCCAACTGCCACCAAGATATAATCTAAGGGCACATTAGTTTGATCTAAAATCTCTGCTGCTACTGTACCTTGACCGGCGATGACTTCTTCATCATTGAAAGGATGTACGAAAGTGGAGCCCGATTTTTTTTCATCTATTCGAGCAGCCTCATAAGCGTCATCATAAGCATCTCCTACTAGAACTACCTCAACAAAATCTTTTCCAAATTGTCTGACTTTGTTGATCTTCTGATTGGGTGTAGGATGAGGCATGAATATCTTGCCCTGAATACCCAAGTGTGCGCAGGCATAAGCCACACCTTGTGCATGATTACCTGCACTGGCACAGACTACTCCTTTAGCTCTATCTGCCTCGGGTATATTATTGATTTTATTAAAGGCACCTCTGATTTTGAAAGAGCGCACTTGCTGCATATCCTCTCTCTTCAAAAAAATATTACAAGCATATTTTTCTGAGAGATTTAGGTTTTGCATGTAGGGGGATTTGATCACCACCTCTGCTAAGTTGGCTCTTGCTTCCTGTATTTTAGAGATTGGAATCATTGTCCTTTTTACCTTTATATGTTTAATTATTTCTGTACTGCTAAGGGCGAGTCGAATAGACGGAAGCCCTACAAGGACAAGTGGTAGAAGCGGTTCCGACTTTTTTGTCGGAAGGAGCGGATGACACGACAGCAGCATTTATAGACCGCAGATTTTGCGGTCTATAAATGCTAGCTGATGGCCCCAAATCAAATCTATATTAATTTACTTTAGATTCTGTATTGCCACCGACAGTCGCTGAATAGGTAGTCCCACCTTCCGTCTTTGGACGTAACTTTCTCACCGCACGACCAGCTTGCCACATTTCAGAATTATGCAATTCATCCAATTCTACTTGCAACTTGGTTCTATAATCTTCTTGACTATTGCTGTCGATCGAAAGCTGCGCTTCATTTCCACTGGCAACACTATCGTATAACTCTGCAAATACCGGAGCAGTAGCGTCTCTAAATTTCTTCCACCAATCTAGTGCACCACGCTGTGCAGTAGTAGAACAATTGGCGTACATCCAATCCATTCCATTTTCTGCGATCAGTGGATATAAAGATTCTGTAGCTTCCTCCACAGTCTCATTGAATGCCTCCGAAGGAGAATGCCCTCTCGCACGTAGCAAGTCATACTGCGCTGCAAATAAACCTTGTATCGCGCCCATCAAAGTACCTCGCTCTCCAGTCAAATCAGAGTATACCTCACGCTGGAAAGTCGTCTCAAACAAGTAGCCAGATCCAATCCCAATACCGAGTGCAACCACTCTATCTTTAGCTTTACCCGTAGCATCTTGAAAAATAGCAAAGCTAGAATTCAAACCTTTGCCTTGCAAAAATAGTCTACGTAGACTCGTACCAGAACCCTTAGGTGCTGCCAAGATCACGTCGATATCATCTGGAGGAATGATGCCTGTCCGCTCCTTGTATGTAATCCCAAATCCATGAGAAAAATACAATGCCTTGCCCGTCGTCAAGTAAGGCTTGATCGTAGGCCATACCGCTATCTGCGCCGCATCTGAAAGTAAGTACTGAATGATCGTCGCTTTTTCGCAAGCCTCTTCGATAGAAAACAAACTCTCTCCCGGCACAAAACCATCTGCAATCGCCTTATCATAAGATGCAGATGGGGAACGCTGACCAATGATGACCTTAAAGCCATTGTCTCTCAGATTGAGCGCTTGGCCGGGCCCTTGTACGCCATACCCTATAATCGCAATAGTCTCTTGTGCGAGCGTTTCTTTTGCTTTTGCCAATGAGAATTCTTCTCGTGTAACGACGTTCTCTTCTACGCCTCCAAAATTTATTGTTGCCATGTTAGTTTATTTAAAAATGCTTGTATTTCTTAATGGTGAATCTTATTGATGAATAGTTGCTTTCTTCGTTTTGAGATAGTTATTAAGTCTCTCCATAGGCTTTACGATAGCCACTCGACCAGACCTTACAAACTCGTATATTCCAATCTGTTGCAGCTCCTGAAGTAAAGCTTCCGTTTCACTATGATGGCCAGATTTTTCGATGACGATATATTGCTTTTCTATACGTAAAACACGTGCATCATACTTACGCACAATAGCCTCAACTTTGTCTCCTTCATAGAATACCTTCGTAGGTATTTTGTAGAGTGCGATCTCCTGATATACAATCTCTGTATCGTCGTAGTAAAACGCTTTGAGTACATCTATCTGCTTATCGATATTGGCGATCACTCGCTTTACTTGATCTTCTGTAACTTTAATCACTACGATCATTTTATGTATCCCTGGAGTTGCAGACGGCGAAGTAGAGAGGCTCATGATATTGATGTGCCTACGGGTAATGATGCCTACTACCCTGCTAAGCACACCTGTCTTGTTCTCCGAAAAAATCGTTAGTGTATAATTCTTTTCCATCTTTTATAGTTCTAGTACAATTTCATCCACAGCCTTACCTGAGGAAATCATTGGGAATACATTTTCTTCTTTTATGCATTCTACATGCAGCAGATAAGGCCCTTTGTGCTTGAGCATCTTTTTGATGCCTGCGGCTAGTTCTGTTGCTTCAGAAACTTTGTGCCCAGTCACACCAAAACCTTCACCGATTTTTATAAAATCTGGATTTTGTAGTTCTACTGAAGAATACCTTTTTTCGAAGAACAACTCTTGCCACTGACGCACCATGCCGAGATAATTGTTGTCTAACAATAGTATCTTTACATCTACTCCATACTGACTACACACTCCGAGTTCTTGCAGCGTCATTTGAAAACCACCATCGCCTACTACACAGATGACCTCTTTGTTTGGCTTACCCATCTTAGCACCAATAGCTGCTGGCAGTCCGAAGCCCATCGTTCCTGCTCCTCCTGAAGAGATCCAAAGATTGCGATCACTATAGTCGTAGTATCGAGCAGCAAGCATCTGATGTTGTCCAACGTCTGTGACTACAATGGCCTTACCTTTAGTTTGATTAGAAACTTCTTTGATGGCTTGAGACATTCTGATAGGACCTTTAGTCAAGGGTGCCAAATCACGGGTGAACACTTTATCATGTTCCTGCTTATCACAAGCGCTAAACTTCTTGTACCATGAAGGATATGTTTTCTTTTTTACTTTATTGTGCAAGGCAAGGATGGCATCCTTTGCATCTCCGAGTATGGGTACATCTACCGCTACATTTTTATTGATCTCAGAAGGGTCGATCTCGATGTGAATTTTCTTACACTGCTTTGCATACTTTTGCAAATTGCCCGTGACACGATCATCAAAACGCATCCCTATTGCTATCAGAAGATCACACTTGTTGGTAAGCATATTGGGTCCATAGTTGCCATGCATTCCGAGCATCCCTACAAATAATGGATGACTGTTATCTATCGTAGACAAACCGTGTATAGTGCTAGCCACAGGGATCCCCGTCTTCTGTATAAATTTTTTAAACTCTTTATGCGCCTCTGCGATCTGTATGCCATGGCCCGCTAAGATCAAGGGGCGCTTAGCTTTATTAATCAATTCTGCCGCATCTTCTATGGCCTGCTTATCCAAACTTGGCTGAGGCATATAAGACCTGATCTTCGGATTGCGACGATAGCTAAATTCCATCATCTCAAACTGCGCATCTTTGGTGATATCGATCAAGACAGGACCCGGTCTGCCAGTATTAGCGATATAAAATGCCTTAGCCAGTATCTCTGGTATTTCAGCAGCTTTAGTGATCTGATAATTCCATTTGGTAATAGAGGTCGTACAACCAATAACGTCAACTTCTTGAAATGCATCTGAACCTAGAAGGTGACTAAACACTTGCCCGGTGATACAAACCAAAGGGGTAGAATCCATCAAGGCATCTCCCAATCCAGTAAACAGATTGGTCGCACCAGGACCAGAAGTCGCAAAACAAACACCAGTCTGTCTTGTCGCTCTAGCATAGCCTTCCGCAGCATGTATCGCACCTTGCTCGTGACGGGTAAGTATGTGTTTTAGCTTATTTTCATAATCATACAATGCATCATAGATCGGCATGATAGCCCCGCCCGGATACCCGTATATCACACTCACCTTTTCCTTTACTAGACATTTCAAAACTGCCTCAGCCCCAGACACTTTGTCCTTTTTCTGAACAGGCTTTTTCTTAACCTTAGCTTTCTTTTTCAATGTATTGCTTCTTGCATTCATAATCTTGTCTTCGATTAAAATTTATCAGTTACACAGCCCTCACTAGCAGAAGCAACGGTATGTCGATATTTTTTTAGCACACCACTCACTTTACTTGCTGGGTGCTTGATTTTCTTCATTCTGGTATTGATTTCTTTTACGCTCAATTTGACATCAAGTTTGTTTTTCTTAGCATCAATCGTAATGATATCCCCATTCTTCAGGATAGCCAAAAGCCCGCCTTCATAGGCTTCAGGTGTGATATGGCCTACTACAAAACCATGGGTTCCACCCGAAAATCGCCCGTCTGTAATCAAAGCCACCTCATTGCCCAATCCTGCCCCCATTACTAGCGAGGTAGGCTTTAGCATCTCAGGCATCCCTGGTCCCCCTTTAGGTCCTACATATCTGATCACGATGACGTCTCCTTTTTTGATTTTCTTAGCTTGGATCGCCTTATTGGCCGCCGCCTCCGAGTTGAACACTTTCGCTTTGCCTTCAAAGAATAATCCTTCTTTTCCAGTTATCTTAGCCACTGAACCTTCTGCTGCAAGATTCCCATAGAGGATATTCAGGTGGCTGGTCTTTTT
This sequence comes from uncultured Saprospiraceae bacterium, assembly GCA_938022165.1. Taxonomy (GTDB): domain Bacteria; phylum Bacteroidota; class Bacteroidia; order Chitinophagales; family Saprospiraceae; genus JALZVN01. Next base: position 12,225 of record CALIEI010000110.1, read on the forward strand.
GATCGGATTGGATATCGGCCTGATCACATCTTGACCTCTTTTTAGCCCTTTTACTTTTTTAAGATTCTCGGCTACCGTTTTACCCGTCACCGTCATACAGTCTCCATGCAAAAGCCCTTCTTGTAGCATCATCTTCATCACTGCAGGTATCCCTCCTACTTTGTGGAGATCTTCCATCACGTATTGACCAGAAGGTTTAAGATCTGCGATGAAAGGTGTCTTCTTTCCGAGCCTAGTAAAATCCTTCAAGCTCAACTTTACGCCTACAGAATCCGCCATCGCGATGAGATGCATCACTCCATTGGTAGATCCGCCTAAGAGTATGATCAGTCTGATCGCATTCTCAAATGCTTTCTTCGTCATGATGTCCCTCGGCTTGATGTCTTTTTTCATCAAGGTCATCATGGCCTTTCCTATATCCTTGGTTTCCGCCTGCTTATTTCTACTAGTCGCTGGATTTGAAGAACTATATGGCAAACTCATACCCAATGCCTCTATCGCCGATGCCATCGTATTTGCCGTGTACATTCCACCACATGCTCCAGGACCTGGGCACGCATTTCGTACGACTGCTTTAAAATCTTTTTCCGTTATCTCTCCAGCTACTTTTTGCCCCAATGCTTCGAAGGCAGACACGATATCCAACTTCTTTCCCGCTACACAGCCCGGGCTTATTGTACCACCATAGACCATGATCGCTGGTCTATTGAGTCGCCCCATAGCCATGATCGCACCAGGCATATTTTTATCACAACCTACTACCGCCACCATGCTGTCGTACCACTGGGCAGACATTACCGTCTCGATACTATCCGCGATGATGTCCCTCGACACCAAAGAATAATTCATCCCAGCAGTTCCCATAGAAATTCCATCACTCACGCCTATCGTGTGAAATATTAGCCCGATCAGCTTTTGCTTATTGATACTGCCTTTGATGGATTTAGCCAAGTCATTGAGATGCATATTGCATGGATTGCCTTCCCATCCAGTGCTGACGATCCCTACTTGAGGCATTTTTAGATCTGCTGGACTCAGGCCTATAGCATGTAGCATCGCTTGTGCTGCAGGCTGCGTAGGATCCGAGGTTACGTGTTTACTATATTTATTTAACTCCATTGTGTCATTTAATCAAAATAAAAAGAGCCACTCGATTGAGAATGGCTCTGATATTATTTTGTTATCGTCTATACCATTCTTTATTTAAGTCCTGATGACTATAATTATGCTGCTAGGAATGATATTTATTACGTAGTTCACTTATCTCTTGTTATTTATTTGATGGTTTAAATGTATAGTTATTCGTACTAATCCGCAGCAATTCCACTTTTCAAAGATTAGGATATTTACAATTTCTAAGCCATGAAATATTGAATAGCTTAATGCTTAACCCTTGGGTTCCTGGCGAGTACGTTCATCATTATTAAGAGGCGTTTTTGGGCGTGTCCTATCGGACCGAGTCATCCGCTGTATCTAGCACCTTTCAGATACATGGACTATGGTCCTCGCTAGTCTCTATCGAGCCGTCACGACTCCCTAGTCCATTGTAGCTGAAAGGCACTCGATGTCGCTTCTACCTCTAAAGGGGTTATAGACTAAATTTGGGTAATTACTTTTCGAGGCCATTTGTCACGATTTTTAAAAAAGAAAAATCGCGCCAAATGGGATGTTGTCCTCAATTTACCCAGGGCTGCAAGCCCTGGGCTTTTATATATAGCCACTCTGTGGCTGCAGATTTTTGATTCTTACCTTTCATTTCAGTCTTATTTTAAAGCTTTATCTACAATTGTGAACTGCAAAACCATTTCTTATTTCAATGGTTTCTTACCATAAGCACAACATCACTATATTTGCAGCAAATACGTACACATGGCAAGGATTCCAATTGATTTAAAGACAGGAGAGGCGGGTGATAAGCCATCTGAGATTATTATCGGTATTGATCTGGGCACGACTAACAGTATCGCCGCATATACCAAAGAGAATAAACCCATCGCCATCAAAGATGCATCAGGCAAGCGCACCTTGGTGCCTAGTGTGATCTACTTTGATCCAGATGGCACTACTAAGGTCGGAGACGAAGCCTTAGCCAAGATGGAGTTGGATCCAACGAACACTATATACAGTATCAAGCGCTTGATGGGTAAATCCTTTAAGGACGTTTCAGATTTCGAAAAGTACTTCAGTTATAAGGTAATCGATGAAGACGAAGAAAAGCTGGTAAAAATCCAAATTCAAGAGAAGTTTTACTCTCCCATCGAATTGTCTGCACAGATCTTGAAAAAGCTAAAAAGCAATGTGGAAACCGAATTGGGAGAAACGGTCAACCGTGCAGTCATTACTGTTCCTGCCTATTTCAATGATGCGCAAAGACAAGCCACACGAGACGCTGGTAAGTTAGCCGGCCTAGATGTGCTTAGGATCTTGAATGAACCTACTGCTGCCGCTCTAGCTTATGGACTGGAACAAACAGAAAATGCGTTGATCGCTGTGTATGATTTGGGAGGAGGA
>CALIEI010000111.1 GCA_938022165.1 uncultured Saprospiraceae bacterium
AGAAACCATTCCTTGGTATATTGGCTTTATCTCTTTCATCATTGTCATAGGTTTGCTGATGTACATGAAGATGATAAATCAAAATAAACTACAAGCGCCACTAGCCTAAATATGAACTCTACTTTAAGAAAAAGAGCAATAACAGCTGTCATTTTTGTAGCCTTGATGGTATTTGGCATTTTTTTTCATGCCTTTTCTTTCATTGCACTCATGAGTATTATTATAGGAGGTTGTATCTGGGAGTTTCTGCAAATTACATGTGAAAAGAGCAGTATACGCTCCACAATCTGCATCGCCAGCGGAGTCATATTAAGTTTAATGATTGGACTATTCAACTACAACAATAACTGGTTTAACAATCCTATTTTTACTTACTACATCTTTGTTTTTACGATTGTAGCATTAGCATTATACGAGATGACTACAAAGTCAACTAAGCCTTTCCAAAATATTTCATTTTCCGTATTTAGCATCGCTTACTATGCGTTTTTTCTGAGCAGTATATATTTTATATCCTTTGAAAATGGTGAACATTTATGTTGGATTATTTTTGCCGTAATAGCTTTGACTTGGACTAATGATACTATGGCTTATCTCGTAGGATCAAAAGTTGGACGAACAAAAATGTTTGAGAGAATGTCTCCTAAAAAAACTTGGGAAGGCACCATTGGAGGAGTTTTATTTACTGTTGTGGTAGCTTTTATTTTTTATCACTTTACTGACATTTATAACCCGCTAATATGGTTAGGTTTAGCTCTCATTATAGGCGTTTTTGGGACTTTAGGTGATCTAGTTGAATCCATGCTCAAGAGAAGCTATGCAGTAAAAGATACAGGTACACTTCTCCCTGGACATGGTGGTTTGCTCGATAGATTTGACTCCCTAACATTCCACTTACCCATATCTGTCTATTTTATACAATTTTCATCATCTTTTTAAGTTATCTTTGCGTTATACACCAAACGTTTATTTGTTGATACACAAGGAAGGCATATCTATACTCATTAAATTATTTTTAGGGTTAACTATTATATGCCTAGCCATATTCTATTGGATACCAAGTATCTATACCGGATCACTTGTTGTATCATCCGTTCTTTTCTTACTGGTATTACAGTTTTTTCGCAATCCTAATCGACAGATAATCACTCCTAATGATAAAAACATCTTTGCTCCGGCTGATGGAAAGGTGGTTGTTATAGAGGAAGCCATTGAAAGTGAATACTTTAAAGATAAACGTCTACAGGTGTCTATCTTTATGAGCCCGCTGAATGTTCATGTCAATAGAAATCCTATAAGCGGAATAGTCAACTATATCAAACATCACGAAGGCAAATATCTAGTGGCATGGCATCCAAAATCTTCTTCCGAAAATGAACGAACTACAGTTGTGATTGAGAATGAAGGCGCTGAAGTACTATTGAGACAAATAGCTGGGGCTGTTGCAAAACGAATCGTTAACTATCTTGAAGAAGGTGAGCAAGTTATCCAAGGAAAAGATATGGGCTTTATCAAGTTTGGCTCACGTGTGGATTTATTTTTGCCAATAGGTACCAAGATAAATGTTGAGATCGGTGATAAAGTTAAAGGTAATCGTACGGTGATTGCAACACTTTAATTTCTCTTCTCCCTAAATAGAATTGAGTCCACTCCGAATTCAATTCCAACACTTTATTAAACCTTAATTTTTCGGACTAGTGCTGTGCAGTAGTCACGAGCTTGTCTCGTGAGACTCGTAGTTTTTTTGCGACTATTTTTAGGTGTAAAAAAACGGAGAGGCCGACCGCGTGTCGCAATAGCTTTAGCGGTGGCGCAGTGAATAACGAGCTACGAAACATAACGACCTCCTTGTGCACAAGCCTGTGCGATAGCCTAGGAGGTAGGCCCATAAGCACACTAATAAAAAGCTTAAAGATTGGCTACAAATCCGAAAATAAAGAAGGAATCTCTTCTCGATTTTCAATCGTCGGCCTAGGTGAAGGAATATCTAGATCATTGATAGACTCACGCCAGATTTCATCCCCTTTCATGTTGATATATGACCACACATCGTCTTTCTCTACCAGAGCCAGTCCATGCTGATATGGATGTGCAGCGTCATAACGAAATGGAATAATGGTCTTTCCTTCTTTGTTGATATATCCCCACTTACCGCGCTTTTTGACCGCAGCCAAGCCACTAGAAAAGGAGGTAGCCGCATCATAATCAGGTGAAATCTGCAAGTCAGATTTTTGATCTAAATATCCATATTTATTATCCAGCTTGACAAGACCTAAGCCCTCGGAGTAGTCGCCAGCAAAAGCAAAACTTGGTGCTTGATCTAGCTTACAATTCTTATTGATATAACCATAAACATTGTCTTTTATAATCACCGCTTTGCCATCATAAAACTGACCATAGGATGGATTGGCCGGAATATCAAATAAAGGAGGTACTTCAATATTCCCTTCCTTATCGATATAGCCCCATTTACCTTCCTGCTCTATGACAGCGAGTGAATCTTGAAATGGATATGCTTTTTCGAATGAAGCTTTAATAATTGTTCTGCCAGTATGATCTACAAAACCAAACATGCCATGCTCTGTAAATCTTACGGGAGCTAAGCCATGCTTAAAATGGCCAGCAGCAAAATAACGCGGCGTAATGGCATAGTCTCCTTCATGATTTATGAAACCCCAAAGACCTTCTACCTTCACTGCTGCTAAGCCTTCGCTAAAATTCTCTGCTTGATCAAATTGAACATCAATCACAAGACTACCACGCTCATCTATAAAGCCCCACTTAGAAACCAACCGAGCTCTAGCTTTATTCTCTTCAAACTTGCCAACAAAATTGAATAGATGCTTCATAAGCAATCTTCCTAATTCATCTAGTGGCACTGGTTTATTATTGAATGTAACAATGGAGAATCCATTGTGAAAGTCTTCTAATTTATAGTATTGGGGTTCTATAACTACCTCGCCAGTAGCATTCATGAAGCCAAACTTATTGTTCTCCCTTATTTTAAATAGTGGTGTATTCATGATGTTTGCTTTACTCTAAAAGTTTTACTGCTCTACTAATGTGCGAAATTCTTCAACTATATTTCTTCCTCCTTCATTCGAAAGATAAGAAAATTTACCCTGTTTGTTTACAATGTGGTACAATGGGATGGCAGATATATCATAATCCTTAGCTAACTCTTGTAATGATAAGGCCCAAGTATTAACGCCTAATGGGTTGTGTCGTATCATAGCATCCCGCCAAGCTTCTTCCTTTTTATCAATAGATATATTGACAAGCACAACACCCATATCTTGTAGTTGCTTTCTAATTTCTTTGGTCTTTTTGAAGCCTTCAATACAAGGCTTGCACCAGCTAGCCCAAAAACTCATGTAAACAACCTTGCCACGATAGTCGCCCAATGCAACTAACCCACCTGCCTTGTCCATCATGTCAATTTCTGCTGCTGCTATATTCTCTACTCCAGAAATATCCCCGCCATACATTTCCATGATCTGAGCAGTATATTGTGGACACTCATTCTGAAGCTGGCTGATCTTGGATCTTCCCAATTCTGTCTCCCCACTCTTTTCGTAGACTTTCACTAACAAATGAGAAGTCAAATAACAACGAGACTCCCCATAAAAATTTTGCTCAATCAAAGGGTAGATTTTTGAATAAGCTCTGTGTTTATTGATATCATTTGGTAAGTATTTCCAAATGGCTGAAGCTTTTAATAAGTTTTGATATGCAGGATGATTTATATCACCGCCACCTTTTTGCACTACAGATTCATCAAGTCCTAAAGTGTTTTTTTCACTTAAAATATTTTGTTCTCCTAGTGCTCCACTTCGCTCCAACATCCAAAGTAGCTTGCTCGCTTCCCTGTCATACAAGGCTTTTTTAGCATAAAAATCATAGACCTCATTGTCGATGCTAGACCTATGTGTTGACAGTACGTTTAGCTGATTATTATATGTCTCAGCATTCGCTTTTGCAAATGATTGGGCATTCAAAGTTTGGGCAGAATACTGTCTCAATTTTCCAAAATAAATCTCAAGGTATGAGCACTCTTTAGTTACTTTTTCTGTGCCTCCAATCACCTTAGCGTATTCCGCAATAAAGTTATTATTGGCTGCGCCGGTTCCTGAAAAATGCAAAGTCTCTGCAATACGACTACCATCAAAAGAAACAGTAGGAACAGAGTGCTTATCCAAATACATAGGTATTATGTACCCATTATATACCAGTTCTATAAATCCACTTTGCTCAACTTGATAAACAAATTGAGCATATCCATTGGTCAAATCAATACGGTGTGTTTTAGTAAGCTGACTTTGATCTAAGTGCGCTTGTTGGATATAAAGAATATTTGTGCTTGCATTTTGGACTTGTATAGTGATAGGTATCTCTACCGTACCAGCATAGACCGCTATGGTATAAACTATGGCTACAAAGCACGAAAGGATTATACGCCTCATGGAAACATTAAAATTTATGCTAATATATAATTTTTGACACAAGAAACATTAAAGGTGACAATCTATTCAGTACCAAATATTTATCATTTTGAGTCAAAATCTATCATTAAACAGTGGAAAAGAGCTATTTCTGCTCTTCTACTGCGTCTAATTTTTTCTCCGCTTTCATTTGGGGAAAGAAAAGAACTTCCTGTATAGAACTATTATTAGTAAGGAACATGCACAATCTATCTAGGCCTATACCCAAGCCAGATGTAGGCGGCATTCCATACTCCAATGCTCTCAAAAAATCTTCATCTAACACCATAGCTTCATCATCCCCTCTTTGTGCTAACTTGAGCTGATCTTCAAAACGCTTTCTTTGATCTATTGGGTCATTTAATTCAGAGTACGCATTCGCCAATTCTTTTCCATTAACAAATAATTCAAAACGCTCCGTCAAGCCCTCCTTAGATCTATGCTTTTTAGCGAGTGGACTCATTTCTACAGGATAGTCTGTGATGTAAGTAGGCTGTATTAAGTGGTGCTCTACTTTTTCACCAAAGATTTCATCTATCAATTTTCCTTTTCCTAGACTTGGATCTGTTTCTATGTGCAAGTTCTTACACACCTGTCTAAGCTCATCTTCATCCATATTTGACACATCGATTCCCGTGTACTCTTTGATGGAGTCAAACATACTTAATCTTCGATAAGGTCCAGCGAATTCAATCTCTTGGTCTCCTACTTGAGCCTTCGTCGTTCCATTTACTTCCTTAGCAATGTGGGCTAGGCAGTTTTCCACCATCTCCATCATCCAGATATAATCCTTGTACGCCACATATATTTCCATCATCGTAAACTCTGGATTATGCGTACGATCCATCCCTTCATTTCTAAACATCTTGCCGATCTCATATACCCCATCAAAACCACCTACGATCAAACGCTTTAGATACAGTTCATTTGCAATACGCATGTATAGCTCCATATCGAGCGTGTTATGATGCGTGGCAAATGGTCGCGCCGCTGCACCTCCATGTATAGGCTGTAGGATTGGTGTCTCCACCTCAGTCCATCCATGTTGATCGAAAAATGAACGCATCGCACGAATCATTTTATTACGCTTCATGAACACCTCTTTGACATGTCCATTGACAACCAAATCTACGTAGCGCTGTCTATATCTTAGTTCTGGATCAGTAAACTCATCGTACTTATTCCCTTCTTTATCGACTTTTACAATAGGCAAATTTTTCAATGCCTTACTCAAAAATCTAAGCGATTTTACTTTGATAGAAACTTCTCCGGTTTGTGTGCTAAACAATTCTCCTTTCACCCCAATGAAATCGCCAATATGCAGTTGCTTTATGACCGCATCTGTCAACGCAATATCTGCCTCTGAATCTCCGATGGTTCCCTTCTTCATGTACAGTTGTATCCGTCCATGTGCATCTTGCAACTTTGCAAATGGTCCACGCTGCCCCATAAATCTGCCACCTATGGACACATCTGTACGCTCCCCTACTCCATGAGTTCGAGCAGCTGCTAGCAAGTCATCCAATGAGTCAAAAGATTGGCCATCGGCTTCAAACGTATCCCCCAATGCATAATCGCTAGCAAAAGCCTCATCAGCAACCAGATTTGCCGCTTTAAATTTATTTTTTAGCACCAAGTCTACTAGTGCTTCTGACTTATCCTCAGACACCGTTGACATGCTCCCAAAAAACGCCACTAGTTGTTTTTTAAAGTCTGCGGTAGTATAATCTGTAGTTTTAAAATCCACCTCAAATCTAGCTGCTGGATATGGTTCAACACCCATCTCCTCCAAATCTTTCATGGACTGTCTTCTGATAACTTCTTGTTCACTCAATTGCATATAAAATATATTTAAATCATAGGATACTTCAATACAACAAAATATCCTGCTTTTAGTCTTGTAAAATTATCAAATGCAGCCTAATTTTCAGCTTAAATAAGAATTTACTTTTAAGTAATGTTAAGTCTTGGTTTACTATTCAGATAATAGTAACTTTGAAAAGGTCTATTTTCTTGTAAATCACTACATTATTAACGCTCAGAAGTGAGTTATTTTTTATGGGCCTACCCCGCAAAAGGCGGGGTCGCTATGTTTAGTAGCTCGCTATTCGCTCGGCCCTGCGCCAGCACAGCTTCATAGCTCTACAAAGTGGCTTGGTCTTCAGCTATCGCTTCACTACTGCACAGCGCTAGTCCATGAAGAATGAAAACAAAAATACAATGGCCTTGAAGTAATAAAATACGCATAGGCTTATTGCCAACATATAAATTGGAAACATTGAATAAAACACTCTTGAACTACTTAGGTACTGCTCTTGTATTTTTCTTATTTAGCGCACAAGCTATTGCCCAATGTCCAGATGACACTATTGACTTTGTAGACGTGGGTGTTTTTGGCTGCGCTACAAATTTCGATACGGATCAACAACTCTGTCCAGGCTCTCAGATTATTTTTGAACTAGAGCAAAATATTTTAGTGCCGCCTAATACAGAAATTTTTTGGTACAAGGACACAGATTCAAATGTAGATTTCACCCCTTCCAATTTCATCGGAACTTCAACTGTTACTACCAATCCTTCCAATGTATCAGAATGCAACCCTTGTCCAGAATTGTTAGGTATCATGATAGATGCCTGTCAAGATATACAAGGTGGATTCAATTTTGGTCCAGAACCAAATAATGAATTTGTAGTTATAGGATCTGGAGGTGGATTCAATACCAGTGAGCTGTCTTTGAATTTTGATAATGCTAACAATTTTGAACCAGGAGGTACCCCACCCGGCTCAAATGGAGATATCACTACTGGCGGAACTTGTCAACTCACTTTTCCTTCGACCAACATAATCAATAATGTATTACAATCCGTAAGCTGTGTAGATGTATTCGCAGCGGGGCCTAACACCGACATACCAGCTGGTGCTATATTTTTATTATTTACCTCCTGCGCTGCAACACCATTTTATGATTTTGAAGAATTATGTGCCAACGGCGCACCGATTTATATTTCCCAAAGCACTTGCTGTAGGACTATAGGTGCATTTACAAATGGATCGGACTCCGGTTTTAGAACCACTGTTTTAGATTTTGATTGCGGCTGTTCTAATTCACTTACGCATGACACAGGCAATCCAATCTTACAATCCATACCACCTACTACTGGTGGAGGTATAGTATATTTTGACATTAGTGGAGACTTGGTTTATGAACTCACCAACTGTGTCGCTCCTCCGGTAAATCTTATCCCGCTTCCACCTGTAACATCCAACGTAGGCTCTTTCACTCATTTTGTTACTGAAGAGGACTGTGGAAACACAATAAGTATTCAGGGCGTTTTAACGCCTACTTTTGATGGATGTGACGACGCGGTTACACCAATATTTGAATATATCGTGAATTGTGAAACGCCTGATCTTGGTGAGGCAACTATCTGCGTTGGAGAAACGGTAGATCTAGAAGATTTACTAGACCCTAATTATTCGACCGGATTTTGGTTCGACAATTTTGGACAGTTAACAGATTTTACAGCTACAGAAGTCGGAGATCAGGTAATTAATTTTATCTCTACAGATTGTTGTGTATTACAAGCTTCCACCACAATAACAGTCACCGAAGGTACAAGCGTAGCAGTCATTCCTGACACCTTGATCTGCCCAGGGCAATCTGAAATAGATTTAAATGGACTTATCTTGGAAAACAGCATTCCTGCTGGTGCATGGAATGGAGTTGGTGTCACTGGAAACATCTTTGACCCAAGTGGATTTCAAGATGAGATTGTGGTAGTTACTTTCGACCCAGAAGAGTGTGGTCCATTTTCAAACATCAATATAACTATTGCCGAATCACCACAGCAAATGATTACGGAGACTATTTGTAGAACAGATTCTATTACCGTAAATGGAGAAGTATTCAATTTTGATCAACCGACAGGAACACAATTCATACCTGCTTTAACAGGATGTGACACCGCACTAAATATTGTGATTGACTTCTTTGACCAACCAGAATCTACGCTGATTGATTCTATCTGTTCTACTGATGATATCATGATAGGTGATTCCACTTTCAATGAAGCGAACCTATCTGGTATAGTTATTTTTTCTGGTGTATCTGCTGATGGATGTGATAGTTTGGTTAATGTTGAATTGACTATAAAGACAACACCACCTGTAGAAATGATTAACCAGCAGATCTGCCCAGGTGACTCCATAGAAATCGCCGGTGTATTTTATCATGAAGGAATGCTTAGCGGAACTGAAATCATTCAAGCAGTTAATGGATGTGACTCCACCATCAATGTGGCCTTAGAATTGATAGCAGATGCGACAAATAATATTAACATTGATCTATGTGCTAATCAGGACACCATGATTAATTCGGTTTTATACACGCCAACAAATTCCTCAGGCTTAGATACTATTGAGAATGCGGCGTTTAATGGTTGCGATAGTATCTTAAATATCAACATAAACTTTTTAGATGAAATAGTAGGCCCCTTAGTTGAGCAAGACATTTGTGAAGATGATGGATTTGTATTGATGATAGGTGATCAAATATTTGATCAAGACAACCCTATCGGTGAAGCAACATTGCAAGCGAGCAACGGCTGTGACTCAATTGTTCCAGTTGAATTAAATATTCTACCGACTATTGTTGGTCCTGAATTTTCTATGACTTTTTGTGAAGACTCAAATTTTTCTATAACCTTTGGTGCTGACACATTCGACTCAAGCAACAGTAGTGGAACTGCCACAATACCTGCTAGCAATGGATGTGATTCTACCTTTCAAGTAAATCTTGTATTCTCGGGCGATATAGTTGGTCAAGACTTTGAAACCACAGAATGTAGTGGATCTGATTTTGAGGTCACTTTCGGCACTGAGACATTCAATCAAGCTAACCCAAGTGGAATTGCAACTGTGCAAACTACAGAGGGGTGCGACTCTACTTTCAATGTTGTTATAAACTACTTACCTAGTATATCTGGAGATGAATTTTTTAGACAGACTTGCGTAGGGTCTGGATTTGAAGTCACCTTTGGGAACGACACTTTTAATGAGTCGAATCCAAATGGAATCGCTACGCTACAAACAGCTGATGGTTGCGATTCAACCTTCCAAGTAAACCTAGTTTTTACACCTAGTGTAACAGGACCAGAATTTACAGACGCTGAGTGCGTGGGCTCCGGTTTTGAAATCACTTTTGGAAACGATACATTCAATGAAGCCAACCCAAGTGGAATGGCCACTTTACAAACCGCAGCGGGTTGCGACTCTACCTTCCAAGTAAATTTAGTTTTCACTCCTAGTGTAACAGGGCCTGATTTTACCGCCGATGAGTGTGTAGGATCTGGTTTTGAAGTCACTTTCGGAAATGATACATTCAATGAAGCCAATCCAAGTGGAATGGCTACTTTACAAACCGCAGCGGGTTGCGATTCAATTTTCCAAGTAAATTTAGTTTTTACGCCTAGTGTTTCTGGACCAGATTTCACTGCCGCTGAGTGTGTAGGATCTGGTTTTGAAATCACTTTTGGCAACGATACATTTAATGCAGCCAACCCAAGTGGAATGGCTACTCTGCAAACAGCAGCAGGTTGCGACTCTACCTTTCAAGTGAACTTAGTTTTTATGCCTAGTGTGTCAGGACCAGATTTCACTGCGGCTGAGTGTGTAGGATCTGGTTTCGAAATCACTTTTGGAAATGATACATTCAATGAAGCCAACCCAAGTGGTATGGCTACTTTGCAAACGGCAGCAGGTTGCGATTCAACTTTTCAAGTGAACTTAATATTTACGCCTAGTGTTTCTGGATCTGATTTTACAACAGATGAGTGCGTAGGATCTGGTTTTGAAGTCACTTTTGGAAATGATACTTTTAATGAAGCCAATCCAAGTGGTATGGCTACTCTGCAAACGGCAGCAGGTTGCGACTCTATTTTCCAAGTGAACTTAGTTTTTACGCCTAGCGTGTCAGGACCTGATTTTACCGCCGATGAGTGTGTAGGATCTGGTTTTGAAGTCACTTTCGGAAATGATACATTCAATGAAGCTAACCCAAGCGGAATGGCTACTCTGCAAACAGCACAAGGTTGCGACTCCATTTTCCAAGTGAACTTAGTTTTCACGCCTAGTGTGTCAGGACCAGATTTTACCGCCGATGAGTGCGTAGGATCTGGTTTTGAAGTCACTTTTGGAAATGATACATTCAATGAAGCCAATCCAAGTGGTATGGCTACTCTGCAAACAGCACAAGGTTGCGACTCCATTTTCCAAGTAAACTTAGTTTTTACGCCTAGTGTTTCTGGACCAGAATTTACAGCCACTGAGTGTGTAGGGTCTGGTTTCGAAATCACATTTGGCAGCGATACATTTAATGAAGCCAACCCCAGTGGAATGGCCACTTTGCAAACCGCAGCAGGTTGCGATTCAACTTTTCAAGTGAACTTAATATTTACGCCGAGTGTATCTGGGCCAGAATTTACAGCAGATGAGTGCGTAGGATCTGGTTTCGAAATTACTTTTGGAAGCGAAACTTTTAATGAAACCAATCCAAGTGGAATGGCTACTCTGCAAACGGCAGCAGGTTGCGATTCAACTTTTCAAGTGAACTTAATATTTACGCCTAGTGTATCTGGACCTGATTTTACAGCCGATGAGTGCGTAGGTTCTGGTTTCGAAATTACTTTTGGCAGCGATACATTTAATGAAGCCAATCCAAGTGGAATAGCCACTTTACAAACTGCAGCAGGATGCGATTCAACCTTCTTAGTGAACTTATTTTTTGGCATTGAATCCTTTAATAGAATTGAAGACACTTTCTGTTCTGGTGACGGAGACTTTATTACAGTTGGTAGTGAGACTTTTGATATAACAAATCCATCAGGAACTGTTATACTAGAAAATCAAAATTCAGTAGGTTGCGATTCGATTGTTGAAGTAGATTTAAGCTTTGATTCATTTGATTTATTAATTACAGGTGGAGAT
>CALIEI010000112.1 GCA_938022165.1 uncultured Saprospiraceae bacterium
ACCCCTTTGAGTGCTCCTTTCTCTTTCTCCTTGATGAGGTGATCCAAGACAGGTTCTAGCGCTTTGTATAGCTGATGATTAATAATGTTGCCATCTCTGCCATCCATTTCTAGATTTATGACAGCTATATTCTCAATATCTTTTTTGTATTGTATCATGTAGCTTAATTATACAATTTCGATGATGGTAGAAATACCCATACCCCCACCTGCACATAAAGTGACTAAGCCAGTGCTTTTATTTCTTCTGATCAATTCATTCATCAGTGTTCCTAATATCATGCATCCTGTTGCGCCCAAGGGATGCCCCATCGCGATGGCGCCTCCATTTACGTTCAATAGTTCTGGATCAATGTCCATGTCTTGTTGAAACTTTAAGACTGGTGATGCAAAAGCTTCATTCATTTCCCAAAGGTCAATATCCTTCTTCTCCATGCCTGCACTTTTTAGCGCTCTCCTTGAAGCTGGTGTTGGACCTTGCAGCATTAGCGTTGAATCCGAACAAGCATTCCCAATAGAAATGATTTTTGCTTTTGGCTTTAGCCCTATTTTTTCGCCTACCTCTTTGCTTCCTATGAGCATCAGAGCAGCACCGTCAACAATGCCACTAGAGTTTCCGGCTGTATGATGATGTTTTATTTTTTCTACTACAGGATATTTGCGAAGTGCAATAGCATCAAATCCAGAATCACCAATTCTTGCAAAAGCAGGGGGCAATTTTGATAGTTGTTCTAAAGTAGTATTTGGTCTAAGGTGTTCATCCTTTTCCAATACCAGCATACCAGCAGAATTGTAAATAGGAATCGTAGCACTATCAAAATATCCAGCTTCCCAGGCAGCAGCGGCTCTCATTTGTGATTGTAGCGCGTACTTATCTAGTGTATCTCTATCGTACTCTTCTAAAGTAGCTATTAGATCTGCGGATATGCCTTGTGGTACATATCCAATATGTGTGATCACGTCAGGGTCAAAAAGCAGTGCTCCGCCATCAGATTCTATACTAGCACGACTCATACTTTCTAATCCCCCGGCGATAATCAAATTTTCCCAACCACTTCTAATTTTAGTGGCCGCTAGATTAACTGCTTCCAAACCAGAGGCACAAAAACGGTTGAGTTGAAATCCAGACACATGTTGACTCCAATCTGCAAATAGTAAGGCTGACTTTGCAATATTAGCCCCTTGCTCTCCTACTGGCGTCACACAACCTATAATCGCATCATTCACATAAGAGGTATCCAAATTATTTCTCTCTTGGATCGCTTTGAAGCAATTGGCTAGCAACTCTATCGGCTTGATTTGATAAAGAGCTCCAGACTTTTTTCCTTTGCCACGAGGAGTTTTTATAGCATCATAAATATAGGCTTCGTTCATCTTAGCTAATCGCGTTTAATTACTTCACTAATAGAAGCAAATTGAAGTTCAAATTTAAGCATATTCTTCACCTAATCTAAAATCAAAGACATTTTAGCATAAGTGAAATTTGTACCGATTTTTGCAGATTCACCTTTTTGCATATCTTAGTCCAAAAGTGAGCTTTATGTCAAGAAGAAATAAGAAAAAACGTATTACCCCATTTACTAAGCTATTGCTGTTTCTACTTGTTTCAACACCTCTCTTTTATCTTGGCATCTCCTACGCTACTGGACAAGATGGTATCGGCAATTTCAAATCTATGTTTGGTATAGATAAAAAAACGGAAAAGGAGACCAAAAGTTATGTTCCAGAGAATAACATCAGTAGCGAAGAAAGAGACCAGATCTATCAGCAAATCGAGGATATGAAAAGGCAACTAAGAGAAAAAAACCAAACTATCAACGAGCTGCAGGATAAGCTTAAAGCTTTACAGTCACAACAGAATCAATAAGCGAATAGCTTTTCAATAAGTGCTTAGATCGTTTTAATCCTTTTTAATTTGACTTACTACAAGTTTGCACTTTTTTAGTAAGCTCAAGTTTAATTTGATTTTTTAGTAGTCTCAGAAAGCATACTATTGTTTAACTCATTACCTTTGCGCACTAATATTTTAATCTAAAGAATTTAAACCCAAGTTGAAATGGCAAAAATACTTATAAACGACGGTATTCATCCTGATGGACAAAAGATGATGGAGGATGCTGGCTTCACCGTAAACACTACCAAAATTGCTCAAGAAGACCTCATAGCTGAACTGCCTAACTATGCTGCTATTTGCGTTAGAAGTGCTACTAAAGTAAGGAAAGACTTGATAGATGCTTGCCCCAACTTGAAGGTTATCGCTAGAGGTGGTGTAGGTCTAGACAATATAGATGTTGATTATGCAAAGTCTAAGTCAATAGAAGTAATCAATACGCCAGCTGCGTCATCTGAGGCAGTTGCAGAATTGGCCTTTGGACACATATTTTCCTTATCTAGATCATTGCATGCAGCGAATCGTGATATGAATGGCGGCGACTTCAAAGCCTTGAAAAAATCTTATGCTAAAGGAAGTCAACTACGCGGAAAAACGATAGGTATCATTGGACTGGGAAGAATTGGACAAGAGACAGCAAGAATAGGTCTATCTCTAGGTATGAATGTATTGCCAGTGGATAAGTTTATAGATAAAGCGACTATAAACTTGAGATTAGGAAACGGTGCTGCAAATGTTTCTATTGACTTACAGACGGTAGATATGGACAAGATGCTTTCTGAGGCTGACTATATTTCCGTCCATGTACCTTTCTCAGGTGGGAAAGCCCTGATAGGAAGTGAAGAAATAGCAAAACTCAAAAAAGGGGCTATTATAGTCAATACTGCTCGTGGAGGCACCTATGACGAAAGTGCTTTGTTAGCAGGCCTCGAGTCTGGTCAATTGGGTGGTGTAGGTCTCGACGTCTTTGAAAATGAACCAAATCCTCGTAAGGAATTGTTAAATCACCCTAAGATTTCCGTGTCACCACATATAGGTGCTTCTACCTCTGAAGCGCAGAGAAATATAGGAATTGAGCTAGCTGAAAAGATAATTAAGCAATTAGCATAGCAAAAATACCTGTCACATATTTAGTGTCTAGATGGCAGCATTAACGGGTTTTGGTCTACATATTGATATCTATACCATACAAATAGACCCAAAAAAGAAGTTATGCGATTTACGCTATTATTCATTTTTTCACTTGGATGCTTTCTGGCTCAAGCTCAGTACGCAAACCTTGGTGATACGAAGCGAACTACGCCTTCGGATCCAAGAGTAGAAGCCGTACCTGATAAGCTAGTAAGAAAGTACAAGAGAGATGCAGCTAGGCTTGCGCTTAGACTCGAAGCCGGTCCTGAAGACCTACGCTTTAGCAATATTGATATTCCATACGAAAAAATTGAATCCATCTTCGAAATGCTCAAGAAAATTTACTTGTCTGGAGAAACTGGTAAATCTATAGCGAGATGCAATGTGCATACTTTTCCAAATCCTTCTATTGATCAAATTAAAATCATCTACGATAAAGAAGCAGAATGGGCAAATCTTCTAAATGAGGGTATCGCCGAAACTACTTCTGAAGAATTTAACGATCTGCTTGATGAATACGATCTAGTCATTGAAAATCAAAAGCAATGGACAGATACGGAGGATGTTTTGGTGATCAGAGCAGCTGAGCCAATCAATATGGCTGCACTTGCTAATGAATTTTATAATATAGAAGGGATCACCGAAATAGATCTAGGTATACCTGAAGTAAAAGGAAACGATATTGAAATAGAGAAGATCGCAGATGGTTGGAGTGTAAAGTACATCTTGACGATCGGTAGCTCTCTACTAGATACTACTAGAAAGCAACATACCTGGACATACGAAATAAGTGAGTCTGGAAACGCTGCATTTATTTCAGAAGAAGGAGAACCAATTCCAGATTGGATGAAGTGCGAAAATGTTCCAGTTACCAACCTATACGGCGGATAAGCTAAGAGTAAGGGAGATTAAACAATAATACTATTAAAATAAATTGAACCTTTCGGGAAATATTCCCGAAAGGTTTTGTTTTTTTAGGGTATAAATACACCTAGTTTATGACGCTATTATTTCAGCACTTCACTTTTGATGCACTTAGCAAGGACTTGTTATATCAGATCATGCGCCTAAGACAAGAGGTATTTATAGTGGAGCAAAATTGCCCTTATCTCGATGCAGATGGAAAAGATCAGGATAGCTACCACCTCATTGGATTGAATCCAGATGGAGAAGTACTGGCCTATACTAGAATTCTACCAAAAGGAATATCCTATCCTGAATATTGCAGCATAGGAAGAGTAGTCACCTCAGAAAAAGCAAGAGGAATAGGTGCTGGCAAAGAAGTCATGCTCCACTCTATTGCGCTATGCAAAGAAAAATTTCCAGAGCAAAAAATAAAAATCTCGGCCCAAAGCTACCTAGATAAATTTTATACAGAACTTGGATTTCAATACACCGGCGACTCTTATCTGGAAGATAATATCCCCCATCAGGCCATGATCTATACAGAAAAATAAAATGGCGATGCGACAGCGAGCCTAGAACGGACAAGCGGTAGAAGCGGCATCCACATGTGCGGGCAGCTTGTAGAGACAAGGCATGCCCCGTCAAAAAAAAGCCGGACAAGCTTGTCTGGACTGCATAGCATGTGGATACAGCGGATGACGCGGTCTCATCCCGAAACGGGATGAGATGGCCCCAAAAAAAAATAGGGATAAAGCATCAGCCTCACCCCTATCCTAGATATATTTATTATAAATTCTATGCCGTCTGTTTTTGCAAAAGCGTGCCTTGAGCAGCATCTAAAATACGACGTACTTCAGTTGCATCAGGTGCTTGAGCGTATACTCTCAATACTGGTTCAGTACCCGATGGTCTGATCATCAACCAACGATCCTCAGCCAGCCAAAATTTATACCCATCGATACTCTCTGTCTTTTGAATAGTGTAATCACCGAAGGTAGTGTAAACGCCATTCTTGCAATTATCAATGATCGCATGCTTCAGCTCGTCTGTGATGCGCAAGTCGTCTCTACCCGTAGAAAATGAGCCTACCATATCATAGATATCTTGAACCAATTGCTTAATTGTTTTGCCAGTCTTAGCCATGAATTCCATAACCAATAGACCCATCCAGATACCATCTCTCTCCGGGATATGACCTTTAACTGCCAGACCTCCTGACTCCTCGCCACCCACAACAACATCTTCTTGCGTCATAATCTCAGCGATATATTTGAACCCAATTTTAGTTACCTCTACATCCAATCCAAATTGCTCAGCTAATTTGGCCATCTTATCTGTTACAGAGAAAGTGATAATAACCTTGCCTGTTTGATTTTTATGTTTCACCATATAGTTAAGCAAAAGCAGAAGTAAATGATGAGAGTCTACAAAATTACCGTCTTCATCATACATCCCTATACGGTCTGCGTCTCCATCATTAGCAAGACCAACAGTGATGCTTGGATCATTTTTTATAGTTTCGGAAAGCTCCAACAGATTTTTGTGGATTGGCTCTGGTGCCTGGCCCTTAAAAGAAGGGTCATCATCACAATGCAACAATACTGCACCTGGCAATAGTTGGCGTACTGCATTTTGTCCAGCACCATACATCGCATCATAGGCTATCTTAAAGCCTGCGTTGTTGATTAGATCTAAATCAAAGTTTGCCTTAACATGGTCTAGGTAGATCTTTTCTAAATCTACATACTCTAATAAACCTTGATCTTCCATATCCGCCAAAGGCATCCCTGGAGTACTGCAAACGTCTGGAAGTAGAGCTTCTACTTCTGCAATATCAGATGGAATAGTCGGTCCACCAAAATTTGATTTAAGTTTGAATCCATTATAGGTAGGTGGATTATGGCTGGCCGTAATCACTACTCCCAAATCAGAATTCGTCTTTACCACACCTAATGATACCATTGGTGTTGAGACGTAGCCTTTTGCTAATTTAACCTTGATGCCATGCGCCCCAAAAACACTAGTCGTTGTTTCAGAGAATAGCTTGCCCCCAAAGCGACAATCATGACCAATAACCACTGTAGAGTAGCCTTTCTTTTTCATCCAAAGGGCAGTACCTTCTGTAACTCGTCTTACATTGTCTACCGTATAGTCATCAGCAATAATTGCTCTCCAACCATCGGTTCCGAATTTTATCTTTTTTACCATACTATAACTTTAATTAATTTAAGGCATATCCAATTTATGTATTCTAGACTGACCATGAGGCAGTTATTAGCTATGCCGACCTCACAAGATACGTAAATATTAAGATGAGGTTTTGAATTTGCCTATAAAACAGGCGAATTCTAGTATCTTTAAAACTTGCCGTAATAAGGAGCATTTACACATAAAAATTACAGACTACAGATGGAGGATCAGTTTTGGCATAAAGGCCTGCGAAAAAAACTAGTCACTACTATAAAAGCTAAAGGAATTACGGATATAGACGTTCTTCATGCGCTATATGCCCTGCCAAGACACTATTTTTTTGAAAAAGCTTTTGAAGAAACGGCCTATGAGGACAAGGCTTTTCCTATCGGGAATGATCAAACGATATCTCAGCCCTATACAGTAGCCTATCAAACCCAGCTCTTAGACATTAAAAAAAGAGATAAAGTCCTTGAAATTGGAACGGGCTCAGGCTATCAAGCTGCTATCCTAGGATTATTAGGGGCACGGGTCTATACTATAGAGCGGCATCGAGATCTTTATGTAAAAGCAAAGAAACTCTTACATGCCATAGGTCTAAAAGGCATTCGATTTTTTCACAAGGATGGCCATCTCGGTTTATCTGAGTTTGCTCCTTTTGATAAAATTATAGTAACTGCTGCTGCTGAAGAGTTGCCACCAAAATTGTTAGC
>CALIEI010000113.1 GCA_938022165.1 uncultured Saprospiraceae bacterium
TACTGGATTAGCAGAAATTGCGTTAGAACCAAGTGCCTGAATATCAGCAATAGCTTTGTTTCCTCTCAAACCAAGTTGGAAAGAAACACCAATACCTTTCCAAACGCTAAATGAGAAACCATTTAACCAATCCCAAGTAGTCAAGTCACCACCAGAGTAATTAACAGGAAAAGTTAGATCTTGACCAGCTGCACCTTTGAAAGGAATGTTATTGTCTCCAGAGCCACCGTAAGGGATAAACGCACTCAAGTTAGAAGTCCAAGAAATTCCTTTAATAATAGTAGCTGCATACGTAGCTCCAATCTTAGCACCAGCGCTTGAAGTCAATTCACCAGGAAAGTTCTTTTGGAAACCTAATGGGTGAATAATAACCACTAAACCATCAATCGGTAACCA
Organism: uncultured Saprospiraceae bacterium; assembly: GCA_938022165.1. Lineage (GTDB taxonomy): Bacteria > Bacteroidota > Bacteroidia > Chitinophagales > Saprospiraceae > JALZVN01. The sequence goes on from CALIEI010000113.1 coordinate 397, forward strand.
AGTAAGACCTGCACTTACTGTAACTTGTCCAGGCGCATTTAATGCAAAGCTGAATTTATCATCCAAAACGTTATCTAAGTTTCCTGGATCAAATTCTAACAATGAAGAAGTCCACTTCAACTCAGCAGATAAAGCCCACTTTGGAGCTAACTTGTAGCCAAATAAAGATGAAAGATCTAAACCATTTGTCAATGCAATAGATCTAGTAGCATCATCATTCTTATCTCCAAAAGCCGCAACTCTAGTTACGTTAATATTTAATAGATTATTCCAAAAATATTTTTCTTCATCTAATCTAGCAAATGCACCAAATCCTATTCCCAAAGTGTTGTTTGAAGAGTTAGGTGTAGTTAAAGCAAACCAGTTATTGTTGCTAAGTAAGTTTAAGCCAATAACTCCAGCTCCACCAATCTTCCAACCTGGAAACTTATCAATTTGTCCTTGAAGTCCATCAACTTCAGCTTGAAGAGCCTCTAATTGAGCCATCTTATCAGCTTTCATAGATTTTAACTCTTCCATTGTTTGTGCTTGTATCCCAATTGACAGTATCATCAATAAAGAAAACAAAAGTGAAATTTTTCTCATTTTAAATTCTTTTTAATTTGTGTAATGTTTTAAATGCTATTTATAAAATTAGTCTCATTCACTTATGCATCATGAATGATAACTTTTTCCTCTGAAAATTTACTTAATGGCACTATAACTCTCTTGCCCTCTCCGTATAAGACAATCGTTGTGCTATCCATTTCTACTATCTCTCCTTGTGAACCATCTATGGAAATAAAATCTCCTAATTTAAATTTACTCTTAGAATAGTAAGAAGATAAAAAGCTTGTCATTATGCCTTTAGAGGCTAAGCCATATCCAATAGCAAATGCTGCTACTATACCTCCGAAGAGTACCGTAAGATTGTCCGTGAGAAATTGGGTTGGTATCGTTGCTTTTTTTAGTGCAATCATCAATGCATTGATCATCACAAAAAAGAAAACGAATGTAGCTATTATTTTCGCTGCCGGAATACCTAAAGACTCACAAGTGCCCTGCACCATTTTTCGAATAGCTTCAGCTAATAACAACCCTATTATCAATACAATTACTGCAACAAAAAGATTGGGTAATAGAATCATAAATTCTTTTAACAAATCTGTAATTGCATCTATTTGTACTATATCAACTGCAGTAATCGTAACCATCAAAAGGATTACATAATAAACCGTCTTTGATATTGCACTACTCGGTAAAAACGAAATGTTAGACTTGCTAACTATTTCTATTTCGTCAAGCTTGTCTTTAAGTTTATCTACACCTGCTTTTTCAAGAGCTATACGTATACCCTTAGCTATTAACTTAGCTATGATATAGCCTATAATAAAAACAACTAGTGCTTTTAATATATTGGGTACACTTGTTATGAACCCTTTAAGAATTTCACCTGCGACCCCTGTAGGATCCATTAGAGCATTTTCTCCCATTTTGCTTTTCTAAATTTTGGTTTTCCGGAATTGCTTTTTTTGTTTTAAGCTTATTTTGTATTTTATTTTTAATTCTTTTTTCTATGCCGGCGGTTCAGAAGGACCATGCTCATTATCTCTTTTCGCTAGTCCGGAATTATGATTTGGAGGACCAGCTTTTTTGTCTTTTTCATCACCCCCACCAGTGAGAGAGATCAATAGCTGAAAAAATCCAGGCAAATACAATTCTATTACCCTCGATATTGAGCTAATAAACGAGATAGACCCCTGAAGCTCTTTATCATCTCTTGACTCCAACTCCTCATCATCAGAAAGTCTCTTAAAATTATTTCTAGTATCTCTACTCATAACTAAACTAATTAGTCTTTATACAATTCTTTATAGCTTGATTTCGCTTTATGTTTTGCTCTTTTGATTTTCATTTTGATTGCACTCTCGGATTTCTCCAACACTTCTGAGATATCTCTAATAGACATATCATCTTGATATTTCATCAGCAATACCGCTCTGTCTCCAGGAGGTATTACATTCATTACTCTCTTAAGTCGGCTTACTTCTATTTCTAACAATTCGTGATCCTCAACATCTTCTAGTGGTTCACCCACATTTTCGATATCTTCTGAGAATATGTTCCTCTCTTTCTTTTTTCGCCTGATGTAATCAATGCAATAGTTGTACGTAATAGAATACACCCATGTACTGAACTTCGACTTACCGCTGAATTTTGCCAAATTCAAATAAATCTTCAAAAAGATATCCTGCGTAGCATCATCAGAAAGTTGTTCGTCTTTCAGTAGGGATATACACTTACTGTACACCTTTCCAGAGTATCTGGAATACAGCATAGTAAAATAGGATGAAGATCTCGTCTTTAGATACAGGCTTATCACCTCTTCATCTGACATTTTATTTACACCTTGTTTGCCCAATGATTTTTTGTTGAAATAGGGGGTATTGTTTTACAATTTAGACGCACTATTTATCCAATAGGTACATCCATTAAAAAATTTCACAAAAGTAAGTCTTTATATCCACATTATAGACTTTTTAATTAATAGATAAATGCCTGAAGCCGTGTGCCTTATGTTTATTTATTTAAAAATAGCTGTAAGGATGTTAAGGTTACAAGCGGCAAATACCGCTCTTATCATTTGCTATAAAGTCTCTATCTTAGACCTTACAAAATTTATTGGCTTATGCAGAATTATCGTATTCTATTTTATGTGTTGATTATCAACATCTTTTCTATCAATATTGCTCTTGCTCAAGACCAAGGAAAAGATGCCCTTTTCATCAAAGACATATATAATCAGATCCTGACGGATGGCGATTGTTATGATTGGCTTAGCAGGCTTAGTACAGAATATGGAGGAAGGCTAGCCGGTTCTGCTAATGCTGACAGAGCTGTTATATTTACTAAGTCCATCTTGGACACATTAGGCTTAGATAAGGTTTATCTTCAAGAGTGCTCTGTTCCTCATTGGGAAAGAGGGGCTAAGGAGGAAGTCAAAGCTTTCTTTCTCAATGGTCAACTCAGGCCACTCCAAGCCACTGCACTTGGAAATTCGACTGGAGGTAAAGCAAAAGCTGAAGTGATTGAAGTATTTTCATTGGAAGAAGTTGAAAAACTTGGTCGAGAAAAGATTGAAGGTAAAATTGTTTTCTACAATAGACCTATGGACCCAACTCAAATCAGAACATTCAACGCCTATGGTGGTGCAGTAGATCAGAGAGGGCGTGGCCCAGCCATGGCTTCGCGTTTTGGAGCAGTTGGTACAGTAGTGAGATCTATGACTACCAAGACAGATATGATACCACACACTGGAGTCACCATATTTGATGAAGACAAACCTATTCCAGCAGTAGCGATAAGCACTATGGATGCTGATTGGCTTTCTGCTCAAATGAAAACTGGGGCAGTTGAAATTTCTCTTGAAACGCACTCCCAACTTTTACCAGACAGAACATCTCATAATGTCATTGGAGAAATCAAAGGATCTACAAATCCAGAAAAAATTATTCTCGTAGGTGGGCATCTAGATAGCTGGGATATTGGCGGTGGTGCACATGACGATGGATCTGGTTGCGTACATGCTATGCAAGTATTGCGGACTATGAAAAAACTCAATTACCAACCCAAACATACTATCCGTTGTGTTCTGTTTATGAATGAAGAAAATGGTCTCGGTGGAGGGCTCGCTTATGCAGACGCATCCAATGAAAATGGAGAGTACCACATGGCGGCATTAGAGTCTGATGCAGGTGGATTTACGCCTCGAGGTTTTTCTGTTGATGCCGAAAATGACATCTTCGCCGAGCGATTTAAGAAGATGACGGATTGGCTTCCGCTACTTGAACCATATGGGCTTTCACTTTCCAAAGGTGGTTCCGGCGCAGACATCAATCCTTTAAAAAGTCAGCGCGGAATGCTTATTGGTTTTCGTCCAGATTCTCAAAGGTATTTTGACTACCATCATACCAAGGAAGACACCATCGATGCTGTTAACCAGCGCGAACTAGAACTCGGTGCTGCATCCATAACTGCACTCATTTACCTTATCGACAATTACGGTCTTTAATCAATATTTACAATGGATATAAAATCAGATAGCAGTTTAGTTCAGTTAGGTGATTTACAGTTTGCAAAATTCATGTCTGCTGCTCAAATTAAAGAGAAGGTAGCAGAACTAGGTGAACAGATTCAGAAAGATTATGAGGGTACTTGCCCTTTGATCATTTGCATTCTCAACGGGTCATTTATTTTTTGCAGTGATTTGGTTCGCGCGATTGATATGGATTGCGAAGTACAGTTTTTAAAGGTAAGCTCTTACGAAGGCACTTCTTCTACCGGCAAATTCAAAACCGCATTTGACACCTTGCCGGACCTTGAAGGTCGAGATCTGATCCTCATAGAAGATATCATAGATCAAGGTCACACTATTCATTTTTTAAAAACTTTGTTCTCCGAAAAACCAGTTCGCAGCCTTAAAATTGCAACGCTATTATTGAAGCCGGAAGCTTATCAATATGACATCCCCGTAGATTACTTAGGCTTCAAAATTCCGAACGACTTTGTGGTGGGCTATGGATTGGACTACAATCAAATGGGCCGAAATTTACCTGACTTATATACACTGCACGAGGGTTAGCATTATTTGGGCGTCTCCTCCTGTCAAAAAAGACAGTCGGCCGGGCTATTCGTGACTTGGTCCCAGCCTGCACCTCCAGCCTTGGTCACGGACTGCTTCTCCCGAATTCCGAAAGCATTCGGAACGGGATCGCATCACTACTATCCCTGACGCTTTTGCCGATACTACTTAGACAGCACCAACTTCCCTTGTAGCTCTCCCCCTTTTTCATATCGTACTTCATAAAAATAAATACCCCCTTCTGCTTGGCTTGCATCCCAAACTGAATTGACATTATCATTTCTTTCTTGATATATGACTCTACCCAATCCGTCATATATCATCAAGTCATACTCTCCCTCTACGTCATGTGTGAAGTTGAATGATTGACTACTAGGGTTCGGAAAAACGAGTACTTCTTTAGATTCCAAAACGGACTGCGAAGAAACTGTTCCTGAGGTGATTTGAATATTATCGATCAATGCAAAATCACCGTCTGCAAAATTTCCGTTACTAACGATAGCGCCATTTCCTCTTAGCGTCATCACCTCTATCAATACTTCACCACTAAAATCTTGTGGCAATGGGAAATCATGTCTTACCATCTCCCCTTCTTCCTGTCCTGCGATCAGCGGATATTCTACCTCATTGTCATCGATAGTCACTAGTGCCATTACAGAAAAGGAAGGATCGATATTTTCTATTGCTTCATCAGCACGATATTGAATCATATCAAAACTCAAAGTAGGATCAATAATTCCTACTGTATTGATACACATTTCAATATCAGTTTTCTGGAAATTTTCTCTGAAAAAGACATCTTGCTCTCCACAGTCTTCTAAAGCAAATGGTTCTGAATTGGTGCCTGATATAATTAGCATTTGGTTTCCATTCACTTCTCCAATTTGGGCATCTGATCTAAAATCAGGGTCAATAAAAATTTCAGTACTTGTCAAGATATCAAAATTGTCGAATGGCTCTATATATCCTTCATTCACTGTTTCCAAGAATAGGTACTGGCCTTCAATGCTATCATTATCAGCATTCACATCATTGGTTATTTTCAACACCGCAGTGACTTCCATTCCATTGGTAATCTCCTCCGGCAATACAATAAAATCAAATATTGTAGCAAAAGAACCCGCTCTCAAATCAAATGGCAATCTAACATCATAGTTGTATTCCGCTCCTGGAGTGACTAAGGTAAAAGTATAATCTCCTTCTGGTATTTCCTCACAGCCTGTATTCTGAATACTTAGTCTCAATTGAGATTCTTGGTTAAATTCACATGTAGAGCGAGAAGTTAAAGTCAAAGAAAAAACTCGGATATCTAGGCCTACCATATCGGTTGTCGTGATTCTTGCTTCATCCTTATTATTGGTAGTAATCAATTCTCCGTTTGCCGCATTGGGATCTGACATAGCAGTAGCTTCTAGAAAAACTTCAATGTCAAAATTACTTCCCGTTTCCAAACCTGTAGGAACTTGGCTATAGGTATAAAATAATGTGTCACCAGGAAACAAATCTTCAATCAGCGTAAATTCTTCAACAGCTGTAGTATCCTCTTCTTCGACAGAATATGAAAAGTACATCACATCACCTACTAAGTATGGATTCTGACCATTGTTCAACACGATAACTTCTACTGGAAAATTGTCTATGTCATCAGCGCATACAAAAGGGCGATCATTGAGCATCTCAATAGTTACGTCATACTCTCCCGACTCAGGGCTAAGTCCTACTGCCTTCCAGGCTTCAAGTACGCTAGCCATCTCTTGAGAATTTTCACCAAATAAATCTTTGACAGATTCTATACTAGCCACAACTGCTTTGGTATATGATGAGCTTTCAGTAAGGTAAGCCGTATTCATAGTGAATACAATAGCAGTCGCTTTTTCCATACCTATTGGACTTACATCATAGGCTACGCCCAATTCATTGACATCTGCTAGGCCTTCCGTCAATAAGAAATACCAAAAGTTGAGTACACCACTATTGATGTGTACGCCGCCATTATCTCTAGAGCCAAATTCCCAATACTCTCCAGCGTATAATTTTGGATGGTTCTTTTTATTTGGATCTGACATATCCCTGAAGTGGTCGTTCTCATCTGTCAGTACAAATTTTGCCCCTATAAACCAATTTGCATTTTCAGGATCGTAGGTAAATTCTAGTGCCTTACCCAAAATATCACTTATACTCTCATTCAAAGCGCCAGACTCATTTCTATATATCAAGTCAGAAGTAAAATCCGTAAAACCATGAGCAAACTCATGACCCACTACATCCAATGTAGTGAGTGGACCAAACTCATCACAGTCCCCACTAAAAAATGTAGAGTACGATCCATTCCAAGTAGCATTCACAGTATTGCGCTCATCTCCATACACTCTAGATCGAAGCTCAAACCCTTCTCCATCTAATCCATCCCACGCAAAGTTGTCAAGCATGTAATCATAATAAGCACTTGCACAGTAGTGAGCGTCTGTTCCGACTTCTTCTTTCGCGCCAAAGTTATTCCAGAAATTGTCCTCATCTTCAAAATTATCCAATGAGCCATTATGCGTTATGATCCCTCCTCCTCTTGTAGAATCTCTCAAATAGTATAAGTCAGGAGCGATAGAGTCTGTAATAATTCTTTGTTCGCCATAGTAATTCGTTATCGCTATTCCTTCTACACTAGTATGTGCTATTTCAGAAATGGACTCTAGCACAGAACCATCCTTTGCATCTACATAAACAGATTCTCTATATTGGTTTTTACCCTCCAGATTAGATATGATTACATGATAGGCTAGTGTATAGTTCCCGCTAAATTTTGGATAAGCGTAATCCATGACCACCAAGTCTGCTTGTTCTATATCCCAATCTGGCAATACTACAGCAGCGCCTTCTGTTTTTGATAGTAATTTTGAATTGGTGTAGTTGCGTGCTGCATTGATTGCTTCAGTTTTATTGATATTAGGTTTAATGTCTATATCAATAAATGGAAGCAGGTCTCCTGAGCTCTTTTTGATTTGACCATGCTGTTCATGCAAAGTGTATGAGGCCCCTACTACTCTAAGGTCTTTATATTGTTGTTTCATTCTGTAACGCACCCAGCCATTTTGGCCTTCTATTTTCTGCTTCATTTGCAGATCTTCAGCTGAATCCAATCCAAGTTGACTATAAATTTGGCTTGTAAAATTGGCTTGTCTATGGTTCTGATTGTCAAAACGCATCAGTTGAGCCGCATTTCGCTTCCTTAGTTTATCCGAAGAACTTGTGTTTTGGGACCAAAGAGGTGAAAAAGTGAATAGTACTAGAAAGAGAAACAGTGTAGTCTTTTGCATTGTAGCCTTACTTTTTGCGTAATTAATGAATCCTAATATAAACACTATTTGGCTTTTATCGTTGAATACCTTGCATTATGTCAAGAATCGGATATAAAGCTTTATAGCACTTCTTTAAAAATTAACTGTTTATAAGGCTTTACTGATTCAGATTTTTGTCTTAACTTTGCAGTCCTAATCAAAATAGACCCATGGTGTAATGGTAACACTACGGTTTTTGGTATCGTCATTCTAGGTTCGAGTCCTAGTGGGTCTACACTTGATAAACAAAGCTTCTATCTTCTTACGAAGGTAGAGGCTTTTTTTATTGGACAAGACCAAGGACGAGAAGTTTATCCCGCATGAGTGATAACGAACTGCGGGAAGTCCTAGTGGGTCTACTCTTGATAATCAAGCTTCTATTCTCTTTCGAGAGTAGAGGCTTTTTTTATTGGAATAACACCAAGGACGAAGAAGTTTATCCCGCATGAGTGATAACGAATGCGGGAAATCCTAGTGGGTCTACACTTGATAAACAAGCTTCTATTCTCTTTTGAGGGTAGAGGCTTTTTTGTTGAATAATCCATTAGCCTGTCCCGCATAAGTGGAAACTTACTGCGGGAAGAAGTTTATCCCGCATGAGTGATAACGAACTGCGGGGAGTCCTAGTGGGTCTACACTTGATAATCAAGTCTCTATCTTCTTACGAGGATAGAGGCTTTTTTTGTGGAGCTATTTATAATTCTAGCAGCTATTACAAGGCGACATTTTCAACAGCAATAAAAAGAGATAGGAACTAACACAAAAAAGAAACGCTCCTTGCGGAGCGTTGGCCTAAGGGTACTACCCAAAGGGATGTTCTGTGCCTCAAAGATAAGTTATATTGTTATAAAAATCAATACTTTTACTACAAACAAAAATTAATGAAAAGAGTCAATTTTTATATAGACGGTTTCAATTTGTATTTTGGCATGACCGAAACCTTAAATAATGTTAAATGGTTGAATATTTACGATTTTTGCAACTCAATTTTAAAGAACGATCAAACTTTAAACAAGGTTCACTATTTCACATCTAGAATTTCAAATAACCCACCTAAAGAAAGAAGGCAATCTCAATATATAGATGCCCTGAAAACAACGCCTATAAACATACACTTTGGTAAGTACAAGAATACACCGGTAAGGTGCTACAATTGCGGCCATACATGGGACGGCAATGAAGAAAAAATGACAGATGTAAATATCGCAATTCAAATGATCGTGGATGCAATGAAAGATGATTATGATGTAGCGATATTGATTTCAGGAGATAGCGATTTAGTTCCTCCTATAAGAGAGATTAAAAGCAACTTTCCTGCTAAAAAGGTAACAGTGGCATTTCCACCGAACAGGTTTGGAATTAGTCTTAAAAATATTGCTCATGCTCATTTTATGGTTGGTAAAAGCAAGTTATTAAACAACCAATTCCCAGATCAAGTAGTCACTGCAAATGGTTACGTGTTAAACAAACCTAATAACTGGTAATTTAACGCTTCAACATCAGACACTTCCTTAGTTGGTCTAAGACTCCTACCACAGATCCAATTAACGTATCAAATATAGCCCTTATACTAAGCTTAAATTTTGACAAGATCTTTTACAAACTACTGCGAATCTTGACACGCCTATGAAATCCACGGCTACTTGCCTGACAAAATGTAGTCTGGGAGCCGTGGACTAACTTTTAATTTTTGTAACTATGTATGTTGATATAAACTAGGAAAGGATTCAATTACTAATGCCCTAACATTATAGTTTAAATTTCAAACTATTCAGGTGAATAGTGCCTATCTCCAAAAATATTGGTTTTTAAATCCCCTTCGTATCCAAACAAAAGTTCATAAATATTTTTATTCTGAAATTCAGGCTCTGCTGGAACTATTCCTAGCGTCCTATAAGGCACATAACAGCAATTAGGGTAATTCTCACGAATCAAATTCCAAGCCGAATCAAAAAGATTAATGAATGGTCCAACTGGAGAAACAACCATAAGTTTAGGATGCCTTAGCCTATCGCCTTCATAAAGAATGCTTGTGTCAACAATACCATAAAAAGTAACGAAATCTCCCACAATGCTTTTTTGGACACAAAAGCGATTTGCTTGTATAAGCTGCACCGTTTTTATACCCTTGCATAATACAATAGCCGTGTAACACATATTCTGACTTATGGAATTACCATGTAGTTTTAAGTCCGAATTATTTTTTGTTTTATTTATGAAGTCACACCAATCAAACCATTGTTTTGATTTAAATTTTTCATTCTGAATACTATCACCATCTTTTCCAGCATGAAATTCAGAAATTGATTTTAATATGTATGGATATCTTTTCATCATCAGCAAAACTGAACGAATGCTCGAACCAAGTTCCAAAAATATTTAGAGAGTAGTTAGACAGAATAAATAATTTCTTGACAAGTGAATCACCTGTCAAGAAATTATTAGCTTTTGCACAAAAATTTTGAGGAATGAATCAGAATTACTCCCCCTCGCTCTGCTCTATCTTCTCTAACAAAGCTTTAGTCTCAGCAGTATCAGACTCTTCCTTTTCTCCAACCTCAATCGCTTTAAGGGCGTATTTTTTAGCCTCTTTCAAATCACCATTCTTAAATAAGAGTGCTGCATAAGTATCTATATACATATACTTAGGATCTAGCTCAATTACTTTGTTCATCCACTCTTCCATCATCTTCAAACACTTAGGATCTTCGCACTTTTCATATAGCGTCCAAGCTACGCCGTTAGCAAATCCTAGCTGCTCATCTAGTGGCTTACTTTTCAACTTCTCATCTGCCTTCATAGTGTACCCTTTCCAATCTCCAATCGCTCTTAGGTAACCCATTTCAAAATTATCGGTCATCTGAGCTACGGACTCTTCGTCTTTGATATACTTGTTAAGCGTTACAAGTGCTGCATCATACATTGCTTTATCCTTCTCCTTACCCGCTTTTGAGATTTGAGGATATACCACTCTAGAAATTACAAAGTCCTCAAACTCTTCACTTCCATACATAGAAGCATACTTTTCAGCATTGCCTAATATTTCAGATTTATATTTTTCATCTGTTGGGCATTGCGTGAGTACTGACCATGCTACTTCTCCAGTTAAATCTTTTTGACTAGCCAACCATGCGTCCACGTCCTCTTGCTTTGGTCTCTCCTTATCTTTACGTTCACCGTATATCTTTTTATAAAATTCAGGGTAATCTAAATCAAAATCTTGAGAAGCAAATGCAAAAGGTTTTGACTTCTGGTCTGAGCGTATTTCTTTAAGGAAATCTAAAAACTTGTCATTATCAGGTTCATAACCTGGCTGTTTTACTTGCAACTCTCCATCAGGACTAAAGTACAAACTGGTTGGAAATGCTCTAACTCGAAACTTCATAGCTACATCTATTCCGAAGTCCTTTTCCATGTTCACTTTTATGGGAACAAACTCTTCATTTAGATATGCTGCTATTTTTTCATCTGTAAATGTTTCTTTATCCATCACTTTGCACCAGTAGCACCAGTCTGTGTATGAATCTACAAATACATGCTTATTCTCTTTTTTCGCTTTTTCAAAAGCTTCCTGCCAAGTACCTTCAAAAAACGCCACTTCTCCTTGAGCAGATACTTGTGTGACAATGGCTAATGCAAAAAAGTATATCAATATTTTCTTCATAGTTCTTTTTTTTGCTTTAAGATAAAGATTTAGCCGTAAAGATTAGTCTATTGCTCAGCTATTATAGGACAATTGGCACATTTATAAATTTATGTAGTCCCTTGTCAAAATGACACAATAAGCCATTTCTTGCGTAAATTGCACCATGCATATAGTTATCATCAATGGACCTAATTTGAATCTGCTCGGCACCCGAGAACCTGAGGTATATGGTAATCAGACCTTTAATGACTATATGGAGACCCTGAAAACCAAATACCCTACAGTAACATTTACCTACTTCCAAAGCAATGTCGAGGGTTTGATAATAGATGAAATACAGCGAGTTGGATTCTCCGCAGACGGTATCATTCTTAATGCGGGGGGCTACACGCACACCTCTGTGGCGATACGCGATGCCATATCTGCTATCACTACTCCAGTGGTAGAAGTACATATTAGCAACATCCACGCAAGGGAAGAATTCAGAAAAACATCATTGATAAGTGAAAAGGTAGTAGGTAGTATTGCTGGCTTGGGACTCGATGGATATAGACTCGCTACCGAATATTTTATTAATAAGTAAGCTTAGGATTTAGATTTTCGGCTTTCCATTTTTTTCATTCCCTTTTCCATCGCTTTTGCGATAGTGGCATAGTCCATGGTCTCCTTACCCACAAAGAGAACCATTATTTCCAGTTGCCCTTTGGCTTCAGCATTTTGGAACCTCGACTTGCAGTGACGATAGGCTTCTCGCATGCGCCGTTTTAATAGATTTCTAGAAACTGCCGTTTTGAAATAGCGCTTTGAAACACTACAGGTGAACTTAGGCATGGCTAAGGTGTTCACCGATTCATCCATAAAAAAAATCATCCTCAATGGGTACACTGAGAATGATTTTCCTTCTCGAAATAATCGAGAAATTGCCTTTCTGCTCTTTAGCTTTTCCGACTTGCCAAAGGAAAGCAGTGACATTTATATAGTATTAAATCACCAAACGGTGAGGCTATAAAATTACTTTACTCTTCTTTCGTCAGAAACGGTAAGCTTAGCTCTACCCTTAGCTCTACGTCTAGCCAAAGTCTTACGACCATTCTTGCTAGCCATTCTTGATCTAAAGCCGTGCTTATTTGATCTTTTTCTTCTTGAAGGCTGGAATGTTCTTTTCATCTTAAAATTGTTATAATTTCTCCCTGTTTATAAGGGATCGCAAAGATAGTATCTTAAATAGAAAAATACAAGCTTAATTACCTGCAAGGTTCACATTCTGTTTCATATTTTGTGCTAATGGATAAGAAAATGGCCAAATTGATCAAAAAAGACCCCAAACTAAAAGAGATTTTTGCCAATTCTCCTGTTTTACCTGCCACCAGCCACACCGGAGACATCTATTTTGACCTAGTTAGGACCATTGCCTACCAGCAATTGCATGGCAAAGCGGCAGCTAAAATATTCGGTAGGTTCATCGATTTATTCGAATCCGCATACCCTACTCCTCAGATTGTCAATCAGATGGAGATTGAAGAATTGCGCGCCGTAGGATATTCAAATCAAAAAGCCAATTATATTCGCAATATAGCGACCTTTGCCTTAGAGAATGATTTGGAACAAATAGATTGGGACAACATGGATGACCAAGAGATCATCCAGTTCTTAACCCAAATCAAAGGCGTAGGGGAATGGACCGTGCAAATGCTTTTAATCTTTTCGCTGAACCGGCCTGATGTTTTACCTACTGGAGACTATGGCGTACAGATGGCGATAAAAAACTTGTACGGTCTCAAAGAAGAAAAACGAGCATTGATCAATAAGATGATCGACATTGGCGAAGCTTGGAAACCACACCGATCCATGGTCAGTAGATATTTATGGCTTTGGGGAGATGGAAAATAAATTGGCTTTTAATCTTCTTAAAGTATAGCCTAACAAAAAAATTAGTAAACATACAATTTGCATGGACAGGATTATTGGGAGATATACGGGAGCAGAAAAAGGGCCATTAATAATTGCTTTTGGTGCCATGCACGGGAACGAACCCGCCGGCGTCAAAGCACTTGAAGCCATGATCACTGCTCTAGAAAATGAACCCAAGCATAATCCTGATTTCATTTGCCAAGGAAGACTTCTTGGCTTGATAGGCAACACAAAAGCTTTTGCCAAAGGAGTACGATTTATTGAGAAAGACCTCAACAGACAATGGACGCTGCCCAATGTAGAAAGAGCTAAAAACACCCCCCTTCAAGATCTAGAACCCGAGCTACAAGAAATCAAGGAATTGCTTGAGATCATCGAGCAGGAAATTGAAACTTATGATCCGACTAGAATAATTGTTTTGGATCTACATACTACTACCGCCTATGGGGGTATATTTACTTTGCCGGCTCGCGATCCAGATAGTGAGCGCATTGCCCTTGAGTTGCACGCCCCTGTTATCAAGGGATTACTCGAAGGCATCTCAGGCACCTCCCTACATTACTTTGTGCAAGAAAATTTTAAACGCAAAATTTCTGCTGTCACTTTCGAATCTGGCCAACATCAGGAAGCACTCTCTGTCAATAGAGCCATTTCCGCGATCACCAATTGCCTACGCACTGTGCAATGCGTAAAAGAAGATGATGTAGAAAATAAGCATGATCAAATTTTGATTGAGTACTCCGCCAAGTTGCCCAAGCTGTCCAAACTTTTATACGTCCACCCTATCGCACCTGGAGACAACTTTGTGATGCATCCCGGTTTCAAAAATTTTCAAGCTGTCAAAAAAGGGGAACTGCTTGCACACGATCGACACGGCGAGATAAAAGCTAAATCCGATGGACTCCTCCTTATGCCCCTTTACCAAAAACAGGGCGAAGATGGTTTTTTCTTGATTCAACATATTGAGGGTTATTGACCTCATGTACTTGGCGAGTTTTAAAAAACCTTTCTCTTTCGGTAAAACACAAAGTGCACAAAGAGGACAAATACCCAAAAGAATCAAGCACTAACTTTGTGTTCTTTGTGCTTTCACTTTGTGCCTTTGTGGTGAAAAACATCGCTCAATCGGTAAAACACAAAGTGCACAAAGAGGACAAAGTACACATAGGCAGCTCTCACTCGGTAAAACACAAAG
>CALIEI010000114.1 GCA_938022165.1 uncultured Saprospiraceae bacterium
TGCAAATCAAACAACATCACAATCGCAAAAATCACTACTCCCACCAATAAGCGATACACCCAGACATTTAGCTGAGGATACTTAGAAGCGTATTTGGCAGTGAAAAAAGCGCCTGTCATTTGACCAATAGCGATGAGTCCGCCCGCCTTCCAGTCGACTAGCCCCTTATACTGAAAAATGGCCAACACTAAAATAGTATAACAGGCCACCACAAATACCTTAACGGCATTGCCCTCGACCAAGTCAAACTTAGCCAATAAGACCATAGAGGCCAGAAAGAAAATCCCCATACCCATTTGAATAAAGCCTCCATAAAATCCCAATGCCAAGTAGACGGGGATCACCCAGATAAGTTTGTGCTCCGCTTTGGAATCTGTGGGTTGCAGCCATCGCTTAGGTTTGATCAAGATGACAAACAAAAGCAAAATCATCAAATAGCGAAACACTTCTCGAAAGGCTTCATTGCTCACAGATACAGCTACCCATACACCAATCAATGCACCAACTACCGAAGGGATGACGAATTTAAGACTTCGACTTATAGGGAGTTTTCCCCCTTTATGAAAAGCATAGCTACTACTCCAGCTTTGAGCCAATACACCGATCCGATTACTGCCATTGGCCATGTTCGGAGGGAGGCCAAGTACTTCAGTGAGAATAGTAAGGGTGATGGCAGATCCATTACCGGCTAAGGTGTTGATGATGCCTGCTACAAAACCACCTACAATAGCTATGATGTATTGGTAAGGTTCCACTAGTCTTTGATGGTTTCGCAAAGTTCTACGAGTACACCGTGCGCTGACTTAGGATGAACAAAAGCAACCAATTTATTATCTGCGCCTACTTTTGGCTCTTTACTAAGTAGTCTAAATCCATCTTCCTCTAGACGTTTCATCTCCGCTTTGATATCATCCACCTCAAAGGCAATATGATGCACCCCTTCTCCTCGCTTTTCGATATACTTTGCAATAGGGCTATCTTCCTTAGTCGCTTCTAGCAGTTCTATTTTGTTTGGCCCTACTCGAAAGAAGGAGGTCATTACACCTTCACGTTCCACCTCTTCTTGCTTATATGGTCCTTCGCCCAACATGCGGGTGTACAATTCATTTGCACTTTCTATATCCTTAACGGCAATGCCGATGTGTTCGATTTTTTTCATGATTTTGACTTTAGTGCACAAATTTAATGCAATTTTAGTTAGTATATAGAAATACAATAATCATCATTTTCTTTCTAACTTAGTAAAGAAAAAAAACATCTATGATTGAGTTTTTAAAGAAATATCCGCTAATAATAGTGGGTGTGATAATTTTGTTCTGGGGTCTTTCTGGATTTATTGCTTTTAATTTTGTTGATAAACCTGGAGAATTTGGTGATATGTTTGGAGCAATAAATGCTTTGTTTTCTGGTCTAGCTTTATTTGGGATAATTATGTCTATTTTATTTCAGCAAACTGAACTAGAATACCAAAGGGAAGAGCTTATAGAAACTAGATTAGTATTTCAAGTTAATAGAATAAATAATGTTATTTATAATCAACTGGAAAGATTAGAAAAGTCAATTAGTGCAATTAATTTTGGTGACCCTTATAATAAAGAAGTTGGGCGCACCCTAAGGTTAAATTTTATAAATTTCGCGTATAATGAAAGTAAATATCAATCTAAATTTTCAAAACAATCTCAACTTGAATCTTATAACGAGAATAAAGGTAAAACGATTTTTAAAGAAATAGTAAAGCTTAATAAAACTAGACTAAATGATATTGTGTCAAAAGTATTTAGAACAAGTAAAATTATTAGAAAATTAATTTCAAATGAATCGATCCCATTATCGGAAAAGTCAATATTGAAGATGTTGTTTTTTGATAACCTTGAACCTGAACTAAATTCTATGATGCTGAATATGGATGAATATTTGTCGGAAAAAATTATAAATGATTACTTTTCTCCAAATGGAGCTGTTGATTTAGATATCTCTGATTTGAGAAGAAATCTTACAAAAATTATAGATTTTAAGAATCAAAATTATTAGAAAAAAATGACTAACCCCTTCTTTAAATACTACTAATTCAACATTCACATAGTTAGTGAAATATGCCGTCACCATTAGAAAAGTATTAAGAAGAATTGATCGGCTATCTAAGAGGTTGATTGACGCATTCATTTTTTTATTTAGCATCCCTATTATGAAGAAAGCATTTTTGATATTCTTTTCACTGGTTCTGCTTGGATTTATTTCTCACAAGTCGAAAATATTATTCCAAATCAATACCCTCAAAAAGGCAGGGTTCTATCAAAAGCTAGAAAATCAATCTGTGTTTTCGATTGCGAAATATGCATATTCTAAACAATCGTATAGGGGGATTTTATATTCCGTTTTATTTTCACCTAGCAGAAATGAGTTAGTCATTTTAGATAGTACAAAATACACTGATATTTATCCAGAAGTCTTAGCGTATGAAGGTGCGAATTTTTACGCAAACCTAGTACATAGATTTTCTTTATTGTCTGATGGTAAATTCAACCCAACACAGATAAAAGAAGATTGGAAAACAAAAGAAGGACCGCTTGATCTTACTTATGTATCGAATGGCGAACTTGAAGTGCTAAATCCAAATACAAAGAAGGATTGGCTAGATCAGGATATTGTCCATCATTTAAAACTAGAATTGGAAAAAGCAGGTGTCAGACTCAAAAAGCTCAACCAAAGCGATGGTGCACTTCTAAGGATAAAACCTAAAGAGCAAGAAATACTAGAAAAGAAATTTGATTGGAGCTTTGAATGAGTTAAGGATAAATTCATTATATTATATATTAAAATGGTTCTATGTCTACATCAGAGTTAAAGAATAAATTAAAAGAAAAGATAGAAAGCTTAAATGAGGCCTACTTTCTTGAAGAGCTACTCAATATAATTGAATTAGAGTCTAATAAGTCTGATGTTTTTGAAATTCCTGAAGCGCATAGTGATGGACTTGAAAAGAGTCTAAACCAAATGGATAAAGGAGCAATCACTACTCATGAGCAAGTAATGAATGATTTACATGATGGCCTTAAAGATTAAATGGACGAATGAAGCCATTGTTCAATTTAAAGAAATTCTAGAATATTGGGCAATAGAAATGCCTCGTCAATTTATTCACAAAAACTAATAAGTCTTTTTGATACTTCAATTCAAAGATTATCTCAGCATCGAGAGATCGGACGTTAAACAGATAATTCGAAATTCCATCTGAAAATTATCCGAGATTATTTTTTTGTACTATTCCTTTGATGAGAAAACTATAACTGTTTTAGGGGTTTCAGATATGAGAAGAGATCCAGAATTTTTAAGTTCATTATTCAAAACCTAAGCGCCTTTTAAAGTTATCTTTGATTTTTCAAACTCCCAATTCAAATTTCACTTTACAAATATAACTTAGAGGCATTCCTGACGCACCACCAAAAAAAGGAAGACGGCAGAACAGTATTTGATAATAATTTTGATACTGTAAATATCAGACTACAATCAAGCTTATACATCCTCAGAAAAGAGGGTGCTTAAAAAATCCCCATTTAAGGGGATAGCCACCTTCATTATAACTAGTGAAATTTCATATTGAAGCCCAATTAGTCGAACCAGCCAAGCGAATTACAATTGATTTTGGATATATTTGAAAAGGACACCAAAATTCAATTGATACTATGAAAACAAGCATTCTAATAAGTCTTTTGTCGAGCTTTCTAATTTTTGGAAAAATGGCAAACAACAACACTGTCAAAGGAAAAATAAACTTTACTGCCAAGAGTGAGCTTATTATACAAAAGGGAGTCAACTACCAAGAAGGGTCTAATAATTCTGAAGAGAAACAACGCTTAGATGAACTCAATCAACCAAGGCGTAATGTGTATATAAGTCTACATCCTTTAGACTTCATACCTGAATTGACCGAAACGGAGATAGCCGTAATTACGCAAAGAGCAAAAACTTTTTCACCAAACATGATTGCTGTCACTAAAGGGACTACGGTAAAATTTGTCAATGAAGACGAGCATTATCATAATGTATATAGCTTGACACGAAAGGCTAGATTCAATATTGGTAGGCGGCCTACAGGAAATGTATATGGCCAAAAAATAAATAAAGTTGGCCTCATTAAATTAGGCTGTGATATCCATGATGATATGAGCGCGACTATATTGAGTCTCGATACACCTTATTTTACGAAGATCAATGAAGACGGGACATATAAAATCGAAAACCTGCCCGATGGAGCTTATGAGATAAGAATTTTTCATCCATCATTAATTAAGTTTTCAGAGGAGATCAAAGTGGAAGGAGGAATCGTGTTTGAGAAAAACCTAACCTTAGAGCCAAGAGTATGAAACAGAGAATATATTTTACTTGCCTCATTTTGTTATTACCCATTCTTATTTTTTCTCAAGGAAAAATTTTGTTGAACGCATGGGCGGAAGCTGAGCTAAGTCATGCGAGCGCCAACTCTCATTATTACTTTAATGAGATACATGAAAACAATATTGGCTGGCATGTTGGCATGAACAATATAAATGCCTTAGTCAATGCAAAATTGAATGCTAAGTTTTCGGTCAATCTACGTGCACAATTTTCAAGATATAAAGGGGAGGTCTTCAATCAGTTCAGATTACCGCTGGCAAATATTAAATATACAAATGAAGAGAAGAATTTCTCACTTAGTTTAGGCAGATCTATTACTGCTTTTGGTTCATTTTCTGCATTACAACATCCAAAGGAGAGAACTTTTATTAATCTGCCCTTAGCGTATTCTTATTTTCTAAATATATCCTCTGCTTTTGGATTTAATGAAATGATGGGGCAGAGTGATTTTTTGGTCAATGAAAATGTTGATTGGGGAACCACCTTGATTTACTACGGAGCATATAGTGATGGCTTGTTGTTGGATTGGAATATCAAACCAGATAAAGCGAATTTGAAATTTGCGATCACTAATCATGCTTCAAATATATTCAATGGGAAGAAAGTAAAATTAAAGAACTACGGATTCAATTCAAGACTCCAGCTTCAGCCAACACTTTTTTGGGAGCAAGGCATATCCCTTAGTCATGGTTCTTTTTTTCAAAAAATGTATGGAGAAATTGATTTTGAAAACCTAAATCTAAAACAAACCATGATAGGAACAGACTTTAAGTTAGGTTTTGGATTTTGGGAAATTTCTGGAGAGTTGTTAGGGGGGTTGTATAGTGTTCCGATATTCGGTTTCCCATCAATAGAAATAGAAGAAGAGAAAAAATTATTAGGTACTTATTCTGCTAGGTTAAATGTCAAGTATGAGTTGCCGGTATTGTCGGGATTGTATCTAGCGTATGGGTTTGAATACTTATCTTTTAGTAAATATGATAGATTTAATTTAGATGAAGCTCAAAAGTGGGATGAAGACATCTATCGCCATCAGTTAGCCTTGGGGTATAAGATAACGGACTTCCTGTTGTTGAGGTCAAATTACATGTTGCAACCATTTAGAGATGCATCGATCAATTCCAGAGAGAGTGCTATGCTTAGCACTTGGCGTTCCTCATTGACATTACTTTTCTAGATAGTAAGAGGATGTACAGACTGCTGCTTTTATTCATTTGTTTGATCAATACCTCATTACTATTTGGTCATCCTGTTAATGATAATGACTCTGGTTGTGCACATTTAATTGGCCTAGCAAAAGAAGAGCTACAAAATGAAAACTATACTAAACTTAAAAGGAGTCTACTTTCTCTTTCTGAAAAGCTAGGGTCGCTTAGCCATGACTGTAAAGTAGATTATTTATTGCTACAAGGTAAGTATCAATTTAATGAAGGAGATTTTGATTTTGCTATAACTTATTTCGAAGATGCAAAGAAATTATGTTTAGAAAATTCTTTTTCTGATCGCTACATTGAGAGTACTTATTTTTTAGCATTGGCAAATATTGATCGGAGTGAAAAGGAATTCGCAGCTAAGCTACTAGATGATATTATTTTCAGTAAAGCAAACCTCGAGAATTCAGAATTCATAAATGAAATATTTGAAACTAGAGCCATGCTTTATAGCTTGAGAGGAGAACATGAAAAAGCAATGCAGTGTTTAAAGTCCTCAATAAAGTTTTTAGGGGCAGGAGAAAATAACTTAGCGATAAGAACCCAAATATTAAATCAAATTGCCACAAATTATCAAACACTCGGCCAGGTAGATTCTTCCATTTTCTACTTTAAGAAGTTAATATCGCTAAAGGAAGAGGCAAAAGATGCACAAGGTATATTGAGTGATTACAGTACACTTGGAGGGCTATATAAAGAAATAGGCAGCTATGAGAACGCGCAAAAGTATTACATGGATGCTATGAAGCAGAGCCAAGAGATACAAGACAGCTTAAGTTTGTTGTCTGCCTATGTAGATATAGCAAATGTGTATTTAGAACAAAGATTGGTGTCTCCCGCTTTTGCTTATGCAGAAAAGGCGGAACAGCTTTCAAAGCAAAAACACATACTTTTTGTGGAGGGGCAAAGTTATCAATTGAAAGGAGCAATCCTCGAAATTGATAATCAAAAAGATATGGCATTGGAGCTTTACACTAAAGCACTGAACGTATTCCAAAAATTAGAGTTAAAAGAAAACATCGCTGATCTCCACTTAAGCATTGCGGAATTATTTGGAGACAAAGATAATTTGTACAAAGCGGAGTCGGCCTTGCGAAAAGCGCTACAGATACGGCTGGAGAGTAAGGACAAAACTGGCGAACTAAATTCAAAGCTTGCGCTTTGCAATGTCTTGATTAAGTTGAATAAAAGCGAAAAAGAAATCAAAAGGTGGTTGATGGATGCCTTTGTGATCGCTCAAGAGACAAATAACAAAACTGCATGTCAAGAAGCTTATTATTTGCAAAGCCAATTAGATGAACGACTTGGGAATTACAGGTCTGCCTTGACGAACTTTAAAAAACACTACAAAGTTCGAGACAGTATCTTAAATCAGGAAAATGCTACCATAGTACGAGAACTAGAAGAGCGTTACTTAACAGCAGAGAAGAATAAGGAGATTGCGCTGCAACAAAAGCAGATTAGTGTTCAAGAATTGGCACTTAAAAAGAGGAATACACAAATTACACAATTGCTATCAGGCTTATTGATTTTTATGATACTATCATTCTTGATCTTTATCACTTATCAAAGAAATAAAATGTTCAATAAGCAGAAGCTTTCGGTGATAGAAAAAGAAAAAGAAGCTCAAATACTAAGGGCTATGGTTTCGGGAGAAGAGCAAGAGCGAAGAAGGATAGCAAGAGATCTTCACGATGGCTTAGGCGCAAATTTAGCAACTGTCAAAATGCGGATTGATGCATTGAGAAATAATATTCCCGGCATTGAAAAACTAGAAAGTTATAATAAGGCAGAAGAATTAATCGACGATGCCTGTGCAAATGTCCGTAAAATCTCTCATAACATGATGCCCGGTTCCCTAAGCAGGCACGGCTTAGAAGTGGCGTTACAAGATATCTGTGATGCTATCCAAGCTGCCAATCAACTTGAGGTAACGTTTATTCCATTTGGTCTAGATAATATTATAGATGAAGTAGTAGAGATAAATATTTTTAGAATAATTCAAGAATTACTGAAGAACATAATCAAACATGCCGAAGCCAAAGAGGTAATTGTTCAGCTCTCTGTAGAAGATGATAGATTACACATGGTAGTCGAAGATGATGGTAGAGGATTTGATGCGTCAAACATAAGTGTATTTGAAGGGATTGGGATGAGAAGTATCCAATCACGAGTTACTTATTTGAATGGAAACATAAACATAGATTCTAGTCTAGGTCACGGCAGTACTTTCAATATTGAAATACCACTTAAAACAATAAAAAATTAAAAATTATGATCAGAGTCTTAGTTGTAGATGATCACCAAGTTCTCATTGATGGTGTAAAAGCTTTATTTGAAAATGATGCGGACATTAATATTCAAGCGGAAGCATTGACTGGTAAGCAAGCCGTCGAAATCGCTTGTTCTGATGAAATTGACGCCATCCTCCTAGATATAAATTTGCCAGATATTAGCGGATTCGAAGTTTGCAAAACGGTAAAGGAAAGAAAGCCTGAAATAAAAATAATAGCCTTGACTATGCATAGTGAAGCCGGTTATATTTCCAAGATGATTAAGTATAAAGTCGATGGTTATCTCTTGAAGAATGCGGGAAAGGAAAAAATGTTTGAAGCCATAAAGGCTGTCATGGTCGGAGATAAATTCTTTAGTAAAGAGGTTACCGATAGTTTGATTACTGGAATGCATCAACCGCGAAAACCAAAAACCTCTGATTTTATTCAAAAGCTTACTAAAAGAGAAAAAGAAATATTGCACCTTATTATAGAAGAATATACTACTGATGAAATTGCAAGTGAGCTATTCATCGCATCTACCACAGTCATCACACATCGAAAAAGCCTCTTAAGAAAATTGAGTGCAAAAAATACAGCTGGTCTTGTTAAGGCTGCCTACGAATTTGGATTGCTAAAAAGTAATTAGATCCAATATTGAATTTGAAAATGACTTTATGATTTGACATTTTTCCTCTCCCCATTTATGGGGATATATGAAGAACCCTCAATTGTGGGGATTAATAAAGCTTCATTCATCCGCATCTTTACAATGTCAATAATTATAAAAACTAAAATTCAAAATCATGAGAAATTCAAATTCAATTATCAGAACATTTTTAATCCTTGTTTTAGCTTTCAATACGATGTTCAGTTGTGCAGAAGCGCAACTCGAAAACCCAGAAGAAGTAATCACTGTTGCTCAAGGTTATTCTTTGAAAGCGAAGCATGCCGTTACTGTTATGCAATATTTACAGTCTCAAGGCAGTCTTTCGCAAAATCCAAGTTCTCAAGAAATAGAACCAATCCTTACGTACTTGGTAGATGCTTTTACGGCGGATCCAGCAGGTACATTAGATGCGATCAGAAACAATATGTCTGGAGCTCAACAGCAGATTGCGCATCCTCCTACTCAGGCGCCAATCCAAACTGCACCAGCCAATCATGCCCAACAAACAGGTGGTATATATAATCAGGCACAAGCTGAAACGGAAATAGCAAAAACCTATAAAAGACATTATCCAAATGCGGTGATCGATTATACACATCCTCAAGCCAAGCAATTAAAAGCTTCATTAGGTGGCGTGTTGTTGGTCACCAATAATTCAAAAACATATAACAGTGGATCCGGAGACAATTATTTTGGAATGACTACCGCATCTTCGATGAATATGCACTTTTGCCCAAATGGAGTGATTACGATCCAATCTTCTTCTAGGTCGATGGGAGGTGGGTATGGTTCCAGTATTGATTCGGGAGATTCAGGCGACGCAGTACAGGGTTGGTGGTCAGTAGCTGTAGTCAATAATCAACTCTGCATCATGACGGGTGACTACCAGGGAGTGGACGCGACTCCAATATATCTTGAAACAGACTCAATTATTATGTGGGACAAAAGATTTACTGCTCACCAAGGTCAAGCACAATGTGGAATGTAGTTTTTATCAAAAGCGAAATTGGCTATTTGGCATTCATTTGTCAAGTAGCCTTTGCTTTTTTAAGCCACTACTTTTTTGCGGCAAGAAAAATGTTGGATTTTATTCAAAGTGTTTGATTTGGGGCCATGCCGTGCCAAAAGGCGTCGGCACCAGGCTCTACACTACTACACCTAGGCAGACGCACCAAAGCCACCCATCTAGGTATACCGTTTCGATCCTTTGTCCTGCTCACTCCGTTCGACGGGCTCCGCTGTACGCTCCGCCCAAAAGAAAAATCTATCTAAAGTACCAAACAAAACAAGATCGATTACAAATCAGTTCAGATGAACTGATTTGTAATCGGTAACACCTGATCAGCGACGTTTTCAACCTCGATGCCATACACTCATCAATGAACAAGTATGCATTACGCTACTGCCTTTTAAAACATAAGCTCACTACGATAGATGGGTTACACGATACGTTACGCCCAAAAGAAAAACTTTTCTAACTTATTTACTAAAAACTTCTAGTTCGACCACCATCTACAGTGATGTTAGTACCATTGATGTACCCAGCCGCTGGACTCGCTAAGAAAGCTACAGCAGATGCAATTTCAGAAGGCTCCGCAAAACGACCAACAGGAACATTTGCTTGCATGCCTTTTATGACATCTTCGCTAGACTTGCCCTTAGTAGATCTGGCTTCTATGATTTCTTTTAGACGTCCAGTATTAGTGTAGCCCGGTAATACATTATTCACTGTGATGCCAAATTTCCCTACTTCATTGGCTAATGTTTTAGACCAGTTACCCACTGCACCTCGAATCGTATTGGATACCCCAAGGTTGCTGATAGGTTCTCTGATGGAAGTAGATACTATATTGATTATACGTCCATACCCACTTTCCTTCATGCTTGGTAAAACGCACTTCATCAAAAATTGATTGGCAATCAGGTGCTGTTGAAAAGCTTTTAAAAAGGCATCCTCTTCAGCGATTTGAACCGAACCAGAAGGCGGTCCACCAGTGTTGTTGATTAAGATGTGAAATTCACGATCACTACAAAGTGCCTTTAACTTCATCTTGTAATTTTCAAAATCATTAAGATCGGCTACTTGGATAGAGTGCGTTTGTCCTTTGCTTGTATCTAGGCCTTCGCGTACCTCTTTGAGCGTTTGTTCTGTTCTAGATAATAAAGTGACATTGGCGCCTAATTCAGCTAGCTCTATGGCTGTAGCTCTACCAATTCCACGACTACTTCCGCACACTAGTGCATTTTTACCTGATAGATCGAGATTCATATAATTTTATTGCTAATTTTGGTCATAATATTACGCCACTAAGTTAAGATTTAGGCGTTTAAATATACACATGGGAAAGATTTATTTCGCTTCTGATTTTCATTTAGGTATTGATGTCAAGTATACTAGTCGAGAACGTGAACAACAACTGGTTCGATGGTTTGACGAAATTAAATCTGACGCTGAGGAACTATATCTAGTTGGCGATCTATTTGATTTCTGGTTTGAATATAAACAGGCCGTGCCAAAAGGCTATGTTCGCTTTTTAGGAAAATTGGCGGAGTTGAGAGATAACGGAGTCAAAATTTTCATATTTACTGGAAATCATGACATGTGGATTTTTGACTATTTTGAAAAGGAGTTTGATATTCCTACCTATAGAGCACCCATCACTAAAACCATTAAAGGAAAAAAATTTTATATCGGTCATGGAGATGGCCTAGGTCCAGGAGATCATAGTTATAAATTCCTCAAGAAAATATTTAGCAATAAACTTTGTCAATGGTCTTTCGCACGATTACATCCAAATTTTGGTATCGGTCTTGCCAATTATCTTTCTAGACGGAGCAGAAGTTCTAAGAAGCACATTGTTGAGTTTTTTGGAGAGAAAGAATGGTTATCAGTACATGCAGAAGCAGTAAACCGCAAAAACAATCATGACTTCTATGTATTTGGACATAGACATTTGCCGATAGACTATACATTAGAAGATCGCAAATCACGTTATATTAATTTAGGAGATTGGATGAACAGTAATTCTTACGCAGTTTTTGATGGCGCGGAATTAAAACTTCAATTCTTTGAAAATCCGGATGGAAAAATATTTTCATGAGAGCTTTCCTTATTATAGTGTCATTTTATAGTCTACTTGCTTGCAAGAGTTTAGGTGTTGTAAGCACAGATGATACGCCTTATACGAACCTTTATATAGATGAGCTAGAGCAATTATATACCGTATCTTCGAATAACACCATTAAAAAATTTGATCGAGAAGGAAAACTACAATTTGAGTATTCGGATAATACACTCGGCCCTATCACCAATTTCGATGTTAGTAATCCACTACAGTTATTGGTGTTTCATAAGAATTTTCAAACCGTCAAGATTTTTGATAGAACATTGAATCTGACTACTCAGATCGATTTAAATAAACTGGATCTTTTCGAAATACAAACAGTCGCTTCATCAAACGACAATCGAATCTGGGTTTTCGATGAGTTGAATCAGGAGCTATTAAAAATCGATAAAAATGGTAATATACAAGGTCGAAACAATGACCTCCGATTAAGATTGAAAACCAATGCAACTCCGCACTATATGGTGGAGTATCAGAACAAGGTGTACATGTTTGATAAAGAACACGGCCTTTTGATTTTTAATAATTTTGGAGAGTTTATCGAGAAAAGAGCTTTTTTTCGCCATCAGGATTTCAGATATGCACAAGGGACTTTATTTTATCAGGAATATACGGACTTAGTAACTTATCAAATTGAAAATGCGGAAAGAGTAAGTGTATATTATGCTGATAAGTTTCAAAAAGGGTCAAATCATTATATTATAGACAAGAAGACGATTTATCTGGAAGGCGAGAAAATCTTTATAAAAGAATAGTAGTAAGATTGGCAAGTACAAGCACCATAAAAAGTAAAACGAAAATTAGTGGATCACTAAATCTCGTATTCAAACTGCTAATAGCAGGCTTGCTTTCCTATGTCATATACCAACAAGTTTTCTCTCGTGAAGATGTGGGCCAGTTGTATGCTAGTTTCACTAAGCAGCTAAAGGATGGTGAAATAATTTATTTGCTCTTAGCTTTTTTCTTAATGCCCATCAATTGGTTGCTGGAATCTAAGAAATGGCAGCTCTTAAGTGCGAACTTTGAAAAGCAAACCTTAAAGGAAAGTGTAAAGACCATTTTAGGGGGCGTGGTATGCTCTCTATTTAGTCCTGCCAGAATTGGAGAATACGGTGGAAGAGTACTTTTCGTAAAACCCGAAAACAATTGGAAAGCGATAACGGCTACTATGGTAGGTAGCCTTAGCCAGTTGGTAATTGTACTCTCCATAGGTAGCTTGGGTTTGATAAGTTGGCTAGGATATTATTCTTTGGCTAATCGATATGCTTTGACCGGGTTTATTGTGTTATGGGTATTCGTCACTTTGATAGGATTGGCGATTTATTTTCATGTAGACATCTTTATTAACATCATAAAACGAGTTAAAATTTTTAACAGATTTGAGCGATTTTATGATGGATTATCGGTCTTGAAGGAATACCAACAATGGCATTTGACTTGGACCTTATTTTATTCTTTTATCCGCTATTCTGTCTATTCTCTTCAATATTGGCTCTTATTGCTGTTTTTTGGAATAAATATTGGCCTTTTACCCTCTATAAGCGGGATTTCAACCATTTTTTTCATACAGACTGGTGTTCCATTACCTCCGATCTGGGATTTGTTTGCCCGAGGAGAGGTAGCTATCCAAGTATGGGGTAGTTTTGGGGCCAACGAACTAAGTGTGCTCGCAGCTACGTTTACCTTATGGGTGATAAATTTAATCTTACCGTCATTACTTGGTTTGATATTTATCGTCAAAATAAATATTCTTAAATCTATTGGTTATGATCAAAAGGAAAATTCAAGTGGCACTGCTTAGCATCCTATTTATAGGTGTCACTACCTTAAGCATACAAGGGAGTTCTACTTCTACACTTAGAGATACTACTGACCATGATGAGTTGGAGATGTGCTCTATGACCAATAATGCTTTCCAACATGGGGAACGTGCTATTTATACATTATACTATAAGATGGGTCCGATGTGGATAGCTGTAGGGGAGGCTAACTTTAATGTAGCCGAAAGAGAAGAGGACTTTATGTTGAGTGCAGTCGGAACTACTTACTCAGGATACGAATGGGTATTCAGAGTAGAAGATAAATTTGAGTCACATATCAATAAGGAAACACTATTACCACATACCGCAATCAGAGATTTGCAAGAAGGAAATTATAAATTGTGGGATATGATTAATTTTGATCAAGATGAAAAGCAAGCTCTGTATTACCGTGGCAAGACACAAGAAGAAACCAAGATGAAGGAATACGATCTAGAAGGTTGTATGCACGATGTATTGAGTATCATCTACTTCACTAGAAATATTAATTTTGATAATTATGCAAAGGGAGATTCTTTTCCGATTAGTGTTTGGTTGGATAAGCATACTTACAATCTAGATGTTAAGTATGAGGGAGAACAAGACAACGTTAAAGTAAAAGGCCTAGGAAGATTTAATACCATAAAATTTTCTCCACAATT
Source organism: uncultured Saprospiraceae bacterium (assembly GCA_938022165.1). Classification (GTDB taxonomy): domain Bacteria; phylum Bacteroidota; class Bacteroidia; order Chitinophagales; family Saprospiraceae; genus JALZVN01. The sequence continues at coordinate 14,136 of CALIEI010000114.1, forward strand.
AGTAGGAGGGGAAGTATTTGAAGAAGACGGGGTGATGGAGATATATGCTAGCAATGATGATAATAAACTTCCGCTGATGATCACCTCACCCTTGAAGATAGGATCTGTAAGAGCGGTATTATCAGAGTACAAGGGGCTTAAATATAATTTGGATGCACAAATAAAATAAGTGCCTGTATACCCGGCCTAGTGCTGTGACCGAATGATGCGTAGCAATTTAGGTCCAGTGGACCTAAATAATGAGGAAACCACAGCAAGCTTGCTGTGGCTTAACATACAAAGATTTGTAGTAGCCCAATGTGTATGCCAATTGGTGGCAGGCCCCAAATAAAAAAAACAAACATGAAGAAACTTATTTGGCCCATCTTATTTTTACTCACCTTTCTAGCTGGATTTTTTGTTCATCTCAGCATGAATAATAAGACAGTTGTTACCAGTTCTAAGGATGTAAATATTCTTTATGAAGAAATCAAAACCGTTTGTAAGCTGGTTGCCGTCGAAGCTACCTATGGCGAGCGTTTTGATAGCTTGAGCGAAAAGGCTATTCCGATTCTATATCCACTACCTTATAAATACAAGCTCACCAAAGAGGCAACCATCTTTGTCTCGGGGAAGATGATGGTGGGCTACGATATGTCTAAGATGGCGATCAAGATGGATTCTTTAAATAAGACCGTCACTCTTACGGATGTGCCTGCGCCCGAAATATTAGCGATAGACCACGATATCAAATACGAGAATATCGATGAAAGTTGGTTCAATTCCTTCACCCCTGATGACTTTACCGCACTCAACAAATCTGCAAAAGAAGCTGTCCGAAAAAGGGGCGTCAGTGATGAAATTATCGAGCGAGCTCGTAAAGAAGGCAATCAAATGATAGAAATCATTGAATTACTGGCTCAAAATGCAGGTTGGACGGTAAAAGTCGAAGCGTCTATACCTGATCAAATGTTAAATTAGGGGTTCTGAGGTTACTCAATCTTTAGGAAAAAGGTTATTTTGG
>CALIEI010000115.1 GCA_938022165.1 uncultured Saprospiraceae bacterium
AAAATCTGCACTTGCAATTTGTACAAGTTCATTGGCTTGTCGTGTATTATTATCATTTTCAACATCAAAGCCATACTTAACTCCACCAACTACGAAAACCCTTAGATCATTGAAGGGGGCAGATTTGTACCTTATATGAAATGGCAATTGAACAATGGTTTGATTGAATTTTCTACTCGTTGGAGCATCGTTATTGTCATCTGGTGTGTAGGAAATGGTTTTATCAGCAAAGGATAGGGTAGGTAAAAATCTAAAATCGAAGTACTTACCTACTTTCAAATTACTGATGATGCCCAAATTAAATCCTGGCCCTCTTAGATCTTCAACAATACGGATGCTGCTATTTCCGCTGGTAAATTTATCCGATTTGAAAATATTCAAAGTGGAGTTGTTTACGCCAAGTGTGATCCCGAAATAATACGGCTTTTGTTCAAAAGATAGAAAATTATAGTTGCCTCGTCCGCTTTGCGCTTGGACCTGTGAAGCGATACTAGCTATAAAGAAAATGAACAGAAGTATTCTCTTAGCTGAAATGGATTGTGGTTGTAATTTAATGTTTTCGTACATGCACTATATTCTGGTTTAGTGAGCGTAGTATCCAATAGGACTACAACTCAAGAAAGAGGATTATCCTTCTATAAATTCTAATGTGGATCGAATATTAAATAGATGTAAAAGTGCTTGCTATTCTTTCTATTTTACTGGTAGGATGCATTACGAGAATTGTATAATTACACAATGCAATAGTAAAACGTATAGTAAATTGAATGTATTGTTAGGACTACATTTTTTAACTATACTAGATAGGACATAAAGTATTATTAATTAACTCAGACTTTTATTAGGAGAATTTTTAATCTGAAAAGTGTGAAAGAATTATAATCGAGAATTAATTTCGGCCTTTAAAGATTTAGTGTCGTAAGTGTTAAGAAAAGTCGTGAGCAAGCTTTATGGTCGAGCAAACGAATGCCAGGCAAAGGCGACAGCGAAAAACGTAGGGGACTAAAATGACTTGAAAAACTATCCCCAAGGCGAGTTTAAAGCTTGTAGACTTTTTAGCTTGCGTAAGCGTTAAGAATCTTTACAGCCGAGAGGTTTTTGTTACTTTTTTACGGGAAAAAAGTAAGTGAAAGAGCTGTTTGAATAATCGACATACTTATAGGAAAATTACTTAAAAGACTAAGAATTATTTTATTTCTCATTATTCCTAAACACAAATGTGAAAAGCCTAGATAATGTCTAAAAGTAGATAATAGAGAAATGTAAATGGTCTTTCTTAAAATTTACCCTTCAAAGTGGAAGCTGATGGTAAAAGTTCTAGAAAGGACTTTGTCTATGACAGAAGATTCAAGTAGATTATTATCAAAGATGAGCGTGTTCCCTAAGCCTTGACTAATTTTTATCTCAGGAGAAAAGATAAAGTAGGGAAAGAAGATTTGTACCCCTACGCCAAATTCTCCAGAAAAATCGGAACTGGCTATTTTTACAATTTCATCAGCTTGTCGAGTTCGATTTTCATTAGCAACATCAAAGTCATACTTAACACCTCCTACGATAAATACTCTCACATCGTTAAATGGGGCAGACTTATACCTGATATGAAAAGGCATCTGTACAAGTACTTGCTCCAATTTTCTTGTTCGAGGCAGTGATCTATTAGCCGTAGGTGTATATGAAATGGTTTTTTCTGTAAAAGATAGGGTAGGTAAAAATCTAAAATCAAAATAGTCTCCGATTTTTAGATTACTTACGATTCCTAAGTTAAAACCAGGTCCTTGCACATCATCAATCACACGAATGCTGTCATTGAGGATGAAGTTGTCAGACTTGAAAATATTAAAGGTAGAGTTATTGGTACCAAGCGTGATACCAAAGTAGTACGGCTTTTGTTCAAAAGACAAGAAGTTATAATTACCCTTCGCTTTTTGAGCATTGACCTGTATAGCCATGCCACCCAAAAGTAAAAAGAGAATTACTTTTTTGAATGATATATGGAGCATATGCCAACTGTCAGTGCAGTACATGTGGAATTTTTATAGTTCAAGGAATTCAATACGTCAATAAAATCATCCCCATCAGGAAAAGCTTGTACAGATTCATATAAGTACTGATACGCTTTTGGGTCCTTAGAAGTTAACTTTCCAATCCTTGGTAAAATATTTTTAAAATAAAAATTGAATCCTTGCTTGAAAGGAAACATAGTAGGTTTTGAAAATTCTAGGACGACTAATTGCCCATCCGGCTTCAAAACTCTCTTCATCTCTGCTAGGCCCTTTTTGAGATCAGCAAAATTTCTAACCCCAAAGGCAACGGTTATACCATCAAAAGTATTGTCCTCAAAAGGCAAATTTTCTGACTCACCTTGCGTAAGCGATATTATATCGCTAAATCCAGCTTTATCGATCTTTTTTTGACCGACTTCCAGCATATTCGCCGAAATGTCCAGACCTATTATATTAGGTTTATTCAATTTTTTTGCCATTTCCAAGGCTACATCGCAGGTACCCGTGGCAACGTCGAGGATTTTAGGAGATTCTAGGTCTTTTAACCTATTAATCGCCTTTGTTCTCCATCTTTTGTCAATACCTAAGGATAAAACCCTATTGAGTAAGTCATAGTAGGGAGCTATGTTATCAAACATGCTTTCTACTTGCTCTCGCTTCGTATCTACATCATTATATGGGGTAACTTCTGATTTCGTCAAAGGACTTTATTTAAGTGCAAAAGTAGTTATATTCTGCTATTATTTAATAATGAGTCCGCTTGTTTTCGGAGTGGACTCAAAAAGAAAACTCTAAATCCTAACAGGGCTACACTTCTTTTGTTTATCGGTCAATCGTCTTACTATTTGAATAATCTAGGGAAAATAGCGCCAGTATTCTCTACATATTCCCTAAAAGCTTCTCCCTTTCTATTTCGCTCTGCATAGGGCACTCCAGTAAAGTTGTATAAGCAATAGATCAACACGGCAGGGCCAAGAAAGGGAAGTATGAAAAAAGTATTGGGTAAGGCTATAAAGGCTATACCTATCCACATTAGGCTTTCTCCGAGATAATTGGGATGTCTTGAATATTTGAATATGCCATCCATGATATATTTCCCCTTATTCTCAGCTAAACGCTTAAACGACCATATTCTATAATCCGCATAGGATTCTAGTCCAATGCCTACAATACAAAGTATGCTACCTAGCCATAGCAAAAAACTGTTAGTGCTGGAAACATAAGGAGTCGCTAGGATAGGCATACTTACTAAATACATGAGGAATCCTTGTAGCATGTATATTTTAAAAAAAGCATGAATACGATGATTCTTTCCCCAGCCCATTTGCAATTCCTTGTATCGTTGATCTGGGCCTTTGTTCATAATACGATAAAATAAATAGGGACATAATCTCACCGACCATATTGTCACAAAGATGATTACAAGATTTTGCTGCAGTGATTGGGATCTATCCAAGATGAGCAGCGCTACAATGAGCAAGCCTAAGGGCCAGAAGATGTCAATTACGCTATAATCATCTTTAATCAAGGCGATGATGTATACCAACGTCATCAGTGGCAATATAATAAGCAAAGCGTATAAAAAAGGACTAAGCAATGATGTCTAGAATTAGCGTTTACATATGTAATAGTTTTGTGATAAGATAGCTACGATGAAGTCACAAAACTGTTAAAATAATATCTACTTAGGCACGGAGTGGTCGAGTATTTGCAATATACCAAATAACACACTTCCAAATTCTAGATTAAAATTCATAGCCTGTAAAACTTTGACTTTTTCTCATACTTTTCTCATAGATTTGGAGTGTTAGAGACCTTTAGCACCTGCTGAGGGTCTTTTTTTATTTGTACCTACCTTACCTTATTAAAACCAACTTCTCCATAGAGACAACTCGCTTATCAGAGTCTAACAATTGCACGGTATATATGCCTTGCTTCAAGTCTTGAACTGACACCCTAAAGTCTTTACTTCCATTCACGCTTTGTTCAAAAGCTATCTTTCCACTTAAATCCAAAATTCTTATTTGTTCTATTTTAATGGAGCCATCCGTATTTACATGTACTATATTACTTGTCGGATTAGGCCAAATGCTTGACTCAATCAAATTAGCATTCTTAGTTGAAACAGTTCCAAGTGGATCCATGAATACTTCTATCACTTGTTGGTTTTGAACATCTAATGCTACAGTTCTTATTGCAGGCTCATAGCCTTCTCTTTCAAACAATAGTTCTATTGTAGGTTCACCAGGGTAGCCACTCTTAAATTCACCAAAGCCATCTGTAACCAATACGTCAGTTGTGTTTGCAATAAAAATTTGCACACTATCTAGCGTTTCTAAAGTTTGCGCATCTCGGACGATACCCGAAAAGCGACTGGCGTGAACTTCTGTAGGTTCCCAAACCAATAAGCCAAGATCGCGATCACCACCGATAACCTTTCCGCTTGGACTAAAAGGGCAGGCCGACCACAAGCCTCCAGAATTTGGATTTTCTTCCGTCACTGTATCATAATAGCCGACCTCAATCGGATTGCTAGGATCTACTATATCGTAGATTCTAAGACCTTCTCTATTATGAGCCAAATAAGCAAAGTCTCCTCTTACATAGGGATTATGTACAAAAGCGTCTGGATTGGATGTGAAGGTGCTAACCTCTTGCACATTTTCTGTATCTCTAATATCAAAGATGCGCCCATCAAACCCGTTGCGTTCGTCCGCTACTAAAAGAAAATTATTGTCATCAGTTGTCCAACCACTATGCGTAGCTCCTCCTGGATCATCTATCGTAGTTAACAATATAGGGTTGGTTTTATCAGAGATGTCAACTATTTCGATAATCGCTTCAAAAAATTGGAAAGTGTACATTCGATCTCCTCGTACATGCACGTCATGTATGTATGCTCCAGTGTCATGCAGACCCACCTGGATCGGATCGCTCGGATCGGATACATCTAGTATGTGGACTGCTCCAGTGCTATCTGTCCCGGATACATAGATATAGGGCTCCTCTGGATTGAACTGATCTTTTTGTAAAATATGTCCTTTAGTGAATGTGCTATCAAAGGTGGTTAACAGAAATGCAGTATCCGGTAATCCTCCTAATGATAAAACTTGCAATCCTTGATCTACACCATTTCCTTCAGTAGTTATGTAGGCATGATCTTCTATTACAGTGATTTCCCTCCATCTAGAGGTAGGGCCAGGTATGAAAGCCAATTCATCATCCATTCCTTCTTCTAGAGGATAAATCGCAGTACCCGTATTAGCCCCTACCAATCCATATTCTTCACCTGCATCATTGACGTAGATCCATGATCCACTGTAGGCAGTGTCACCACGGTCATAAGCACCGATCTTACGCAGATTGAGTACATCTTGTGCAGAAAGGAAAATGCTGAGTGAGCAAAAAGCTAATATGAATATCGATCTAAACATAATTTCATTTTTTACATAGTTACAACTTTTCAGAATAACAGCATGTATATGAGTTGACAAAAACTTGATTGACGGAACGATTTGTTACTTACTAGAAGTCCTTTTTCTGTTCATTTCTATTACCGCTTCTTCTATACCTTCAGGGCTCAATTCAAACATGGGAAACATTTGCATGATGGCAGAGCAAGTCATCGAATGATACCATTCTCTTTCATCCATAGGATTTAGCCAGGCCATTCGCTTAAAGTGTTTTTTCAATTTTTGCCAATCTCTAACACTGCTCCGATGCAATTCATAAGGCGCCATATCTGCATCCCCAATAACAAATACAGAGTAGTTTTTATCTTGAAGATTTATTTTTTCAATCTTGTCAAATTGGGTTCGTGCAGCATCAGAATACAGACCACCATAGATCGTGTTATGAAAATAATAAGTCTTGAGATCATGGGCAAAGCGAGTCTTCATTTTAGAAAACAACTTTTGCACTGTTCTTATATATGGAGACATGGACCATCCGCCATTGTCTATCATCAATATCACTTGTATTCGTTGTTGCCGTTTTTCTTTTTCATAAGGAAGAAAAATGCCACCTTGCTTTAGTCCTTCTTTTATGGTGATCGGGATATCGAGTATGATATCACTCGTACCTTCCTCTATACCTTTTAGCGCAGCAAGCGCCGCATCTATATTGTCATCCTTTAGCGGTGCTTTTGCATCAGCAGGGTAGAAGTTCCTGTTATTTATAGCAGCTCTGGCCATCTTACCTCCTCCTGATCCACCCACTCGGATACCTCCAGCCGCTGCGCCGCCATGCCCATATGGAGAGACGCCACCAGTTCCTATCCAATGATCGCCACCACTGTGTTTAGATTTTTGTTGCTTCGCTACCTCACGCATTCTTTCGAGTAATTCTTCAAGAGGTATATCTCGATAGTCTGCCATTCGATCTAAAATATTTTGTCGATCTACCTCAGCACCAGCATCGGGATTTTCTTTGTCCGTTAAGGATGGATCATCTTTATCCAGAATATCTTTTCCAGAAAGGAAATTTTTAATATCATAAGAAGTAAGATGGACTTCATCCAAAAATTGATTGACTAAATCTATGTCTTCCACATCCACCAGGTCATCCGTCGATAGTTTTTTCTTCCATTCGTCAAATGTTTCTGATCTTATGATAGCTTCTTCAAGCGTTTCACCTGCTTGTATATCTATAGCTAAAAAGTGGGCATAAAAAGCCTTTGAAAAAGGGCCTATATCCGTTGGTGCAGTAGTGACCAATCCCTTCAGTACATAAAACAAATCCCCAAGCGTTTTTACCAGACCTTTTTCCATAGCCTGCCTGAGTCGAAGCAGTGTACGCACATCTGAATTCAAGTCAAAAGATCTAAATATTGCTGGCAACTTATCAAACATCGTCTTAGTTGAACTTTGGATTCTTACCTAATATTCTCGTTTTTACTTTTTGCAAGTCATCGTTGTTTTTTATCAGTACGCCCATACCACTTGCACGCTTTACTTTTGTGAGTGCTTCTGCCTTTTCAAAAGAATGCAAATACTTGATCCAGCTCAATAATTCTCTAGTGGCTGGTGCGCGCTCCAAGCCCAAACTCCGCATTTGATAAAAGAGACTGATGCAATTATCCTGCAGTTCTTCATCCATTTTTGGATAGTGCTTCGCTACTATTTCACGCATCGTTTCTTCAGGCGGAAACGAGATGTAGTGATAGACACATCGCCCTTTGAATGCGGTAGGCAATTCTTGTTCTCTATTACTAGTGATTATGATGGCCGGCATATTCTCTTCAGCTACTTCTACGACTTCTCCGCTTTCTGGCATGACCAGTTTTCGATGACTCAATGCAAACAACAAGTCGTTCGGAAATTCTCTTGGCGCCTTGTCGATTTCGTCAATTAGTAAAACGGAGTTAGGCGTTGAGAACGCCTTTGTTGCCGGACCTTTTAGTACATAGTCTTGCAAGTTTTCTGTTTCTCTTCCTCCGGTCGACAACTTACTTTCCAATCCTTTTTCAGCCCGTTGGGCATTCAAGATTTCTACTTGCGAATCTCTCAAATATTTGACGTGATCAAACTTGGCCACAAATTGTTCAACAGAACTTTTTGAACCCACTGGATATACAAATAATTCTAAGCCAAGATCCTTTGCAAATTGAATGGGCAATTCTGTTTTGCCCGTTCCAGGTTCTCCTTCTATGAGTAGAGGCATTCCGATCACCCTCGCCATATGAAATGCTTGCGCTAGCTCTCTATCACATAAGTAGCTCTCAGAGCCAGTCCACATTGTCGTTAATGCCATGTCTATTTATTTTATATTTATTCAAACACCCTATTATGGATACTGTTGCAATATACAGCCGTCTAATGTGTATTTAATTATTTCTAAAATTGATTTTTTCTTTTATTATGGGCTATCCCGACCCTGCATAGAAAATTCAAGAATTTTCTATGCAGGACGGGACCAGGCCATCCGCTCTTACTTTCAGTACCGCTTCTGTCCTTTATCCCTGCGCACTCCGTTTGCCGAGCTTTGACACCTTCGGTGAGTCGCGAATGCTATTTCAGATACGCTCTATTGACTTGAAATTTTTAATTTAAATTTCACCCCCACAGGCAATTGATACAACTTTGCAAGCGCGTCTTCAGGTAGCCACAAGATTCTCGGATAACCACCCGTCGTTTGGCAATCCTTTCCAAGCAATATCATTTTACCTCCTGGTGTGAGTTGTATAGTGCCCGGTATTATCGGTACACTCAACATACTAGGTAGATCGTTCGCAACTAATTCATTAAACTGAATTCCCATTCTATCTCTTCTATTAGATAGGGTAAAATAATTACTTAAGGCATCTAATATCGATTTAGGCAATAGGTCAAACTCGGGCCCTGGAAGCGCCTCCATGCTTCGTACTAAATTATTACTACCCAAACTTGGCAATTGAAAACTAGGCCTACTTAAATTAAATGCATCTTCTATTATTGGAACATACTTTAACTCCATATTCTCAGAATCCAGATATCCAACTAAATGGCTCTGCGAAGACAAGACATTTTCAGTTTTAAATCCATCCTTTATCGCTACATATTGGTACATCTTTTCTCTACTGGTTCCGAGTTTTAATACACTATCTGCAGGTACAAATATTTTCTCTCTTGTTCTGATATTTGTTCCATTTAAGGAAGACCCAACTGTATGTTGAGAAATGGCAATATAGGTCGGCTTAGGAAATTTTAACTTTGGACCGAGCATGGACCATTCTAACACTGCAGCAGATTTTTTATTACCCAATAAAGTATTCAACTTGACGGCCTCTTTTGTGTCGACATAACCAGCTCGGGGCACACCTATAGATGCATGTTTTGATCTGCCCTTATCTTGAATACTCATCAAGACACCCTTTTTGAGCATTTCTATCTTAGCTAGCATAGGCTGTTGATTCTAATTGAAAATTACCAACACTTATCCTACTTTCTATATCTTTCAATTCATCTCTTGATACAGATTTGAATTGGATGAAATCACCTGACTTGGCCCAGGTTGGTTCTTTGATTGATGGATCAAAGAAAGAAATAGGAGTATACCCAATGCCATACCAGCCGCCAGGACTATTCTGAGGATAGATACCTGTTTGCTTACCTCCAATAGCCACAGTTCCTTTTTTAATCAGTTTGGATGGTATTTCTTTTCTGTTTATAGAAAGCTTAGGGGGCAGTCCGCCTAAGTACAGAAATCCCGGTAAGAAACCAATAAAATAAACCCTATGTTTCGCAGCAGTGTGCAACGTAATGAGCGCATCCAGGCTTAGTTTCTTTTTCTCTAAATATAGCTTTAAGTCCGGCACTAAGTCTTCTTCATAACAAACTGGTACAGACCAAACTATTGACTTCTGATTAAATTCAATTTGTGTTTGCTTATATACTTCTTTTAACTGCGTCTTGTGCAATTCTAAGTTGCTGATAGGTCTTTTATATTCAATATAGACCTCCTGATAGGTGTGATAGGCAAAGTCAATCTCTGGAATCTTGTCCTCGACTAACTTAATGAAAGCTTGTTGCTCAAAAAGTGTTGAATCTTTGATTTCAGCTGGCCATTGCACTAGAATGCCTTTGTGCCCATATGCTTTGAAATGTATATTCATTTCAACAAATTTCTCGATGTTAGGATTTTGATCACCTCGGGAAAGTAGTTTTCTATATTTGGATGATCTCCATGTATGCAGATGGTATCACAAGCAATTTCTTTCCATGATCCGTCACTAGTAAATACTTTTTGATTGTGATAAAGCTTGATGATTTGGGAAGAGATGTCTTCTGCTGTGACTAATACAGCACCTTCTTTTTGTCTACTTAGTAGCTTTAGGTTTGTATCATATTGCCGATCTGCAAAAGCCTCATATAAGATATTCCAATTATGCGGATTCTCCCATTTACCTGCAATGTGTGCAGGTAGGAAAAGTATAAAGTCGTTTTCTAATTCTGAATGAAGACAGTCTATAAAATCTTCTCTGATGCCTGGTTTGTCTACTATATCATGATATAAAGCACCATGCGCTTTTATATGATATATTTGAGATTGAGTATCTTGACAAGCTTCATCAAAAAGCTGTAGTTGATTTTTTATCGCTTGCTTAAAATCAATACTTGAAATAGAAATTGATTTTCTCCCAAAATTTTCTGGATCTGGGTAGGAGAGATGCGCTCCTATTTTTACCTGATATTTTTGAGCAAGTGTAATGGTTTTTTCTATTGTTTCCAGATTCCCAATATGGCCACCACAGGCTATATTGCAATAGCTTAAATAGGGCATGAGCATCTCATCAGATCCAAAGCCTTCCCCGACGTCTGCATTCAAGTTTAAAGTCTGCATATTTAGAGAAAATTGAGGATTACTTTATAAATACTTTTAAGTCCAAGTCCAAAGGCAATTAGCACAATTACTAAACCTAGTATGTTTTGAGAAGTAGTATTTACGTATTGCTGTAGTAAGCTTTTCTGATTCATAGCCCATAATAAAAAGATAGCTACTATAGGCAAAAGCAATCCATTGGCAATTTGAGCAAAGGTTATGATTTCTATAGACTTGTATCCAATAGTAGAGAATATTACTCCAAGTAATAAGACGAGCATCCAGACCATTCTAAATTTCGAAGATTTCATTCCATCTGTCCACCCAAAACAACCCTTGACTACGTATGCAGCCGCTAAAGGAGCGGTTATTGCTGAGGTAATTCCAGCAGCAAATAAGCCTAAAGCAAGTACATGCTTTGCGGCACTGCCAAATAGAGGTTCAAGGCTAAGGGCAAGATCCGCTGCATTCGAGACCTCCGTAGCCTGTACACTAGCCGCTGATATGATGATAGCCATAGAAATAAATCCTCCTAGCAAAATCGCTATTTGAGTATCTCTTCTTGCTGCATGCAAGTCTCCCGCTGATTTCCACTTCTCACTTACAAGGGAGGCGTGTAAAAATAGATTGTATGGCACAACAGTAGTCCCAATAAGTCCAATAACAGTCCACGTTTTTTCCGAATTTAAATTTGGAATAAATCCAGCAAGCACTTCTATAATGTTAGGTCTAGTAATTATTGCAGTTATCAAAAATGCCAAGCTCATAAAAATGACCAAAGCAATCAATATTCTTTCTAACACCTTGTATTTCCCTATGTATAAAATCACAAAGGCGATCACTCCAATGATAATGCTCAAATAGTTTATCTGCATTCCATTCAATTCTATAAAAGGGTTTCCAATCACAGAACTTAAACCCAAAACACCTCCACTAATATTGCCCGCTTCGTATGCCGCATTTCCTATAAAGATGGCTGAAATGATAATGAATATCATCGCAGCCCTTAAAAAAGGTTGTTCGATCTGGCTCCTTATTACAGCACTCAATCCTTTTTGACTTATGATTCCCAATCTTGCTGACATCTCCTGCAGTACCATACAAGCTATGATAGACAAGGCCAAAGCCCATAGAAGGTCATAGCCAAAACCAACGCCTGCTTTCGTACATAAGGTCACCGTACCGGGACCTATGAATGCTGCGGTTACTAATGTACCGGGGCCAATATTTTTAAACCAGTTTTTCAATGTTACTTTTCGTTTAGTTGTTGCTGTAATGCATAAATTGCGAAGCTACCTAACCAATGCCCTCCTTCATAGCTATCACCCACCAAATTAGGCAAGGAGTGTGCTACGTGCTTATCTGCTATTTTAGTCAGGTGTTTATATTCTGGATATTGATTTACTAGGCCATAAATTACCCATGCTCTACTAAAGTTTAAACCGTCTAAATGCACTAGTTTACCATCTTCTCTATCACTAACCTTACCCTCTTTCAAAGTAAAATCCGTATCCATTAATTGCGGTAAAAAATCAGCCAACCAAGTTTTAAATTCTGCGCTCGGTAAAACTCTTCTCATCAAATCGATTTCTTCAAAGCATGGCGAAAGAAAATCATATCCACTTGGTTCCCAGTTTAAAGGACAGCCTTGATCATTGGTATAGTAGTCTTTTGCTCTTTTTATGATGGAGGTTTTCAAATTACTGTCTCCAACTATCTCCGCATAGTCATAGGCGAAGCTCAAGCCAAATGCAGTATTAGAATGTTCGCCTACTCTGATTGGATAGACTAGCTTTGGAAGAAAGTCAATATATTTTTGTGCGATAAGTTCAGTCAATGGAGCCAGATTATTTTCCAACTCTTTGGCTATAGGATCATCCCATGTATGTAGTTCTGCCGCTAATTTTAGCAACCAAGCCCAACCATAAGTCCTCTCGTAGGAACTGTTATGCTTAGGAGCAAAGTAAACTACTTCCTTTTCAATATTTTCAGCTGTAAGGTTTTCCTTCAGCTTTTTGATAATGCTTTCTCTCTCTTTTAGATTTGGATATTTTTTCAGCAAATAGACTAAAGACCAATGACCATGTACCGCAGAATGCCAATCAAAACAACCATAGAATGCTGGATGTAGTTCTTTTGGATTTTTTAATTCACTAGTCTCAGCGACGACTTGTCCGAGCTTGTTAGGAAATTCCGTTTGCAAACATTCCAATGGCAATGCAGACAATCTATTCGCTTGTGCTAAGCTTAGAGTATGGGCAGGCTTGATAGTGGTTTCCTTTACAGCTTTAACTACAGAATTCACTTCTGGGGTATTCGGTGATTCACAAGCTAAAATGGCTAGTAAAGCAATGGAAAGTAATATCTGATACAGATTCATATGCTTAATTTTAGATGTAGGCATCATTGCCCATCTTGTTAAGCACAAATTAATCAAATAGAATGATTTTATTCCTCAGAATTGTTTAGAAGGTGCCCAAGTAAATCTTGCTTGGCGCTAAGATAGCCTTCATTTTCAGGTAGCGGAGTGGTTATTAAAGGTAGCCGTTTGACAACTTCAATATCTGCATCATTGAATGCAGCTATTTTCTCAGGATTATTGGTAAGTAGGTTGATCTTTTTAATGCCAAGATCATGCAACATTTCAATAGCGATATCATAGTGTCTATCATCGACATTTAGCCCTAGATGGGTATTCGCATCAAGCGTATTCAGCCCTACATCTTGTAGTTTATAGGCCCTTAGTTTATTTATTAGGCCAATGCCTCTGCCTTCTTGACGGAGATAAAGCAAAGCACCATTCTCTTTAGCGATAATGTCTAATGAACGTTGAAGCTGCTCACCACAGTCACATCTTTTTGACCCAAATAGATCACCAGTAAGGCATTCTGAGTGGATGCGAATAGTAACGGGCTTATTGATGTCAATTCCTTCAGAAACCAAAGCTACGTGAGGCATCTGCTCTTCACTATCATCTGCGTAAGCAATTAAATTGAATGTACCTTGAGGTATTGGTATTGTAGCTTCAGATTGTCGCTTCATAAAATAGGTATTAAACTAAAAACCAGATTGAACGCTTAAAGTTTATTTTTTGTCCTTTTTCTTCTGAGACGCTTCTGCTGCCTTTTGCTGTTCTGCCAATACCTGTTGCAGTCTTTCCTGAAATCCTCCTTTCTTTTTAGGCTTCTTTTTGTATGCCTTTAGTTCTTCTTCGATTTTGTCTTTATCGATAATGAAGTTTTTAGTGATTACCGTTTGGAAAATATTGATCAAGTTAGAGAAGAACATATAACAAGTAAGACCTGAGGCATAATTATTAAAGAATACCAAAAACATCAATGGCATGGCGTACTGCATGTATTTCATGGCAGGATTTGCAGTCATGTCCATATGCTTGGTATTATAATACGTATATATCACAGTAGTCACTGCCCATAGTATAGCAAATAGACTCAGATGTGAACCAAAGTTGAATGGAAGCTCAAATGGCAACCAAAAGGCAACATCAAAGGAAGACAAATCGTCTGCCCACAAAAATCCTTCTTGTCTAAAGTTAATCGATGCTGGGAAGAATCTAAATAGCGCATACCAAATCGGCATCTGTACAACCATAGGCATACATCCTCCAAGTGGAGATGCACCATACTCACGGTACAACTTCATTTGCTCCATGCTATATGCTTGCTGATCATCCTTGAATTTCTCTTTAAGCTTTGCAAGACGTGGCTTTAAAGCAGCCATTTTCTGTTGAGAGTACAACATCTTATACGTCAGAGGGAAAAGGATCAACTTGATAATGAAAGTCAAGAGCAGGATATTCAATCCCTTAGAACCAATAAAGGTGGACAAGAAATTAAAAGCTGGACGAATCAACCATCGATTGATTGTTCCAAAAATACTCCATCCATAAGGAATGATATTTTCTAGTCCTGGGCTATAAGCTTTAAGTGCATCAAAATCATTTGGCCCACTATAGATCTTCATTGAATATTGCTCATTCGCACCACCCGTTAATGGCAGTTCTACTTCAGTGCTAATCTTTTTGAGGTTAGGATCGTCTTCTTCCAGCATTTCTGTTTTAAACTTTCCATTCTCAAATGCATCTTGCGCTACTAAAGAGGTGTTGAAAAACTGGTTAGCATGAGAAACCCACTTTAATCGGCCTTCCAAGTCTTCTTCATCATCGGCTCTACACGAACAGTAGTCCGGGGTTTCTTCCACTTCTTTGAAATAAACTGAAGTGTAGAATTTTTCAAAATTATAATTAAGCTCAATCTTATCTAGATAGTTTATCCATTTTAGTTTGATGCTTTCAGAATTCGGAGCAAGCTTACTTGCTAATCCATTTAATTTGAGATCATAGTCTATACTATAAGTAGAGCCTATAGTATAAATTTGTTCTATTGATCCTCCATCTATATCGGCCGTAAAGACAATCTTGTTTCCATTTATTTGAGGTGTGAAAAATAACTGACCCGTATTTATAGTACCACCAGGCGTTGTAGATGGAATGATATATTCAAACTTGTTTTTATCATCTTCTAATAAAAATAGCGGCTCTTGATCGTGCGGCTTTTTTCTATCGTTTTTGTTCTTGATGAAATCTTTTAATTCTATCGATTTTATTCTACCACCTTTGTTGGTGAAGTTTACTTTGAACACATCATTCTCGATCACGGAAATCGCCTCAGTACCTTCATACAAGTTCGCAAGGCTACCGTACTTTTGTTGTGCTTGAGCTCTTCTCACAGAATCAGGTAAGGCTACAAAAGCCTGCGTTGAATCTGGATTCGTTATAGTTAAGTCTTGATTGGGATCGGTATTGACTTGCTCATTCGCTAGAGCTATAGAATCTCTTAGTCTCTTTTGCTCTTCTATCTGCTGAGGGGTAGGCCTAGTTATATAGCTGTAGCCCATCAAAATAAGCAAGATCAGTAGGAATCCTATTATATTATTCTTATCCATTGTTTTTCTTTACCAAGCGCAAAAGTACAATTTTGTTGACAGATTGCTAACTATATAGATGATTGTAAATAAAACATAGACTAAATTTTATTTCTCTTACCTAAGCATATAGAAATGAATGAGCTATGAAATCAAAAAAAAGGGATGCAAGACCAGTCTTACATCCCTTTTTAGGTATTATAATAACTATATATTAAGCATCCATAATTTCTGAGAATGCTTTACGCTTCTTTGTTTTAGCTTGAATCTCACCAGATAAATCTGACATAATTGGCGTTGCTATGAATATTGATGAATATGTACCCACAAGTACACCGATCAACAATGCAAAAGCAAAACCTTTGATAGATCCTCCACCAAAGATGAAAAGTATCAATACTACAAATAATGTAGTAAGCGATGTAATTACCGTTCTAGATACCGTGCTATCCACGGCCAAGTTGATTACTTCTTCTTTAGGTTTACCTGTATAAATACCCATGTATTCTCTTACTCTATCAAATACAACCACGGTATCGTTGATCGAATAACCAATAACGGTCAAGATTGCCGCAATGAATGCTTGATCTATCTCCATTGAGAATGGGAATATACCATGGAAAATTGAAAATATACCGAGTACAATAATAGTATCATGGAATAGGGCAGCAACCGCACCCAATGAGTATTGCCACTTCGAGAATCTCAAGAAGATATACAAGAAGATAAATAGTAAGGCAAACACTGTTGCATACTTAGCTGATCTTGCGATATCATCCGCAATAGTAGGTCCTACTTTACTAGAAGCGATCACGTGCGTTCCAGTTGTTGCTGGACTCTTGAAGTTATCTAAGGTAACATTTACTCCAGCTAGGCTACTTACACCTTCGTGCAATTTCATCATTACTGCATCAGCAGCTCCAGGATCATTACTAGAAACTAAATAAGATGTAACTACATTATATGTATTGGTTCCATCTACAGCTTTAACTGTAGTATTAGATCCATACACTTCATTAAGAGAAGTTCTTAATGCTTCCGCATTAACGTTGATTGATTCTTCAAATTGAACATTATAAGAATATCCTCCTTTAAAATCTACCCCTAATTCGAATCCTCTAAAAATGAAAGAGATCAAACTCAATATGATAAGTGCACCTGATATAGTGTAAGCCATCTTTCTCTTACCCAACCAATTTTGCTTAACATTAGCAAAAGCATTCTTAGTAGCACCAGTCCAGAAAGACAAATCTCTTCCTTTCTTGCTCATCCACCATTCTATGATCATACGACCAACTAAAACAGCAGTGAATACAGACATAGCAACACCGATTGCAAGTACAACTGCAAATCCTTTGATTGGCCCAATTCCGAAGTAGATCAAAATTAAAGCAACAACAAAAGTCGTTACGTTGGCATCGATGATAGCAGAGTAGGAGGCTTTAAAACCATCCTGAATAGCCAATAGCTTATTCTTACCTGCTCTTAATTCCTCTCTAATTCTTTCATAGATAATCACGTTCGCATCTACTGCCATACCAATGGTCAATAGTATACCCGCGATACCAGGTAATGTAAGTACAGTACCGAAAGAACCCAAAGCACCTATAATAAAGAATACATTCAAAAGAAGTGCGATGATAGAAACCAAACCAGCTGCACCATAATAGAACATCATGAAGATTAACAATAATGCAAAACCTACTATGAAAGCTATAAAGCTAGAACGAATATTCTCTTCACCTAATGAAGGTCCTACAAGAGATTCCTGTATAATAGTTGTGCTAGCTGGAAGCTTACCAATCTTTAAGATAGAAGCCAAATCTTGACCTTCAGTCATTGTAAATGTTCCAGATATCTGAGATGAACCTCCTGTGATTTGTTGATTCACATTTGGACAAGAAGCTACTTCATTATCAAGTACTACAGCGATTGGTCTTTGACCATCTTGTACTGCTTCAGCAGTCATCCCTGACCAGATAGATGCACCTTGATTATCCATACCAAGACTAACTAGTACTTGTCCTGTTTGAGGATCCGTATTTACGCTTGCGTTAGTGATTCTATCTCCTTGAAGCGGAGCTTCTCTACCATCAGTTCTGATTGCATATAAAGCAAATCTGTCTGAGGCTTCTTCGTCCACACCAAATTTTTGCGCTTTTCTATCCCATAAGAATTTGATATTTGGAAATGCAGAAGCATTCGCTTCAAACAAATTATCCAAAGTTTTCTTCTGATTTTTCTCAGCAGAACCAATGATGGCACCACCGTCATTGTACAGTTCTAAACGACTCAATATTGGACCAGTAGTTCCCATATTAGTAGAATAGGTCGTATCTATAGATAAAACACTACTAAGATCTTGGTTACCTAATTCATCAGTTGCATAAGTAGTATCTATCGAAAGTATTTCTCTTTGATTTGCAGATCCAGCAGAAAGAGAACGATCCAGATTTTGGATAGAACCTACAATACTGCTACCAGTTCCAGGGATGATATCTCTTCCCCTATGTACATGCCAAAATTCCAAAGCAGCTGAAGCTTGCAAGAATTCTCTTGCTCTTTCAGGATTTGAAATTCCAGGTAATTCCACAGCGATAATATCTCTCGCAGCGTCCAAAGTTACGTTTGGTTGTACTACACCAAGCTTATCGATTCTTTGCTTAAGTCGCTTGTAAGTAAGATCAACAGTCTCATCTGCCAACGTACGTATATTTCTCAGTACGTCTCCGTCAGAAGAATTACGATTGATATCCATTTCTTTAAGCGTTTCGTTTCCACTAAAAATGGAAGCGAGACTTTCGCCGCCGCTATTAGCAGCCCACGCGTTAGCAAATAATGCGATGTAGTTATCTTGTGCACTCGCTTGCAATTCATCAGCAGCATTTAGAGCCGCCTTAAAATTCGCTTTACCAGCTTTTGCACCTGCCATGTTTTCCAAAAAGTCTCGAAGGTTGACTTGCATCAACACACTCATTCCCCCTTCTAAATCTAGTCCGTAAGCCAATTGACGGCTTTTGAGGTCTTGATAGGTGTAACCCATAAAGACTTCTTCGGATGAAATAGAATCTAGATAAGTAGCAACAGCATTACTTTTTGCTTGCTCGATCTGGAGTTCTGATCCGGTCATTCCTGAAACTAACTGAGAGGCATACGCATCCGCTTCTTTCTCGATGTTATTAGTCGGTAAAATCATTCCATACTGCCAAACACAGATGGCGAAGATGATGACTAACAACGTTAAGATTAATCCTTTCCCTTGCATTAGTTTTTTAATTATATGATTAAGTTAATATTGATTTTTTGTAGCTTATTGAAAAACCCCGCAAATATAAGGGTTTTACTTTATTTATGCTGATTTTGTTACGCTTATAACACGCTCTAGACTCTTTAAGAATCCAAACGCTTTTATCAAGTGATTCTGTCTAATATACTTGGTCTAACACTATGATAACCTGAGTACTACATAGTAAAAAGAGTTATATCATAAAAAATAAAATCAAACGATTCACCCTTCTAGTGAAAAGAAAGTTATTAACAACAGTCTATTTGAATACAAAAACGTGATTTATACCCTCAATTTTCTACAGAGGAGGCATCAAGACAGGGTATATTTTAGGAGAGCTTAAATGTAAATAGATTTAATCAAATACGCATTTTTTTTACTACATTTGATCAGTTTGAAATGGCAAAATAGCCTTTTTCGGGTATGATTGATGTGCAAGCTAAATATCACATGACAATACCACAATAACTAAGCTTCAATATGAAGCCATTGCAATTTTACTTTACGAATACCAAAACAGAGAATTTTATGGGTTTATTTTCATGGTTAAAAAAAACAGGCAATTCAGCTTCAAACAAAGCTGGAGAAGCTGCTAATACTGCCAAAGAAGTCGCCAATGAGGCTGCAAACGCGGCGTATGAAGCTAGATTGGCTGATCAAAAGAAGGTTATGTTGACAGGCTTAGTGGATAGTCTTGGCGTGGACGTGCAAAATTTTGATTTAGAATATCATAATGGTACAGCCACAGTATATGGACAAGTCAATTCTGACGCTAACAAAAACATGATCCACACTGCATTAAGCAATGCAGATGGCATTACCTCAGTAGATAACCGCATATCAGTTGTAGCTCCAGCTATGCAAACTTATGTGGTAAAGAGCGGCGATAGTCTCTCTAAGATTGCCAAAGCACATTATGGGGATCCTATGAAGTATAAAGAAATATTTGCCGCTAATACAGATATTCTTGATGATCCGAATAAGATTTTCCCAGGTCAAGAACTTAAGATTCCAAATTTGTAATCTAGCACAAAACACATCTAAATAGGGAATTTTCCAAGAGGAGAATTCCCTATTTTTAGTTTAACTATCCACTATCCCTCCGTGCAAAAAAAAGCTCGACCAAGGAATTTACCTCAGTCGAGCTTTTATAAATGTGTAATAGTATGTGATTGTGATTATACTGATTTTTGGGATCAAGGCATAATCACTCTTTGTTTAATTCATCTTACTTAGATCAACAATAAATGCCTTGTTGTTATACTTACCTGGCTCCAAAACTTTATATTGTTCTACCTCAGTTCTATCTGAGAAAGGCCCAATAATTAGCTTGTAAACAGTCTTACCATTCTTATCCAATACAGCATTAACCAATAGGTTGTTGATATTGTTATTTTGGAGTTTGCTCATTTCAAGCATTGCATTATTGTAATCAATAAAAGATCCTACCTGAAGGCCAAATCCAATATTTGACGAAGCCACTACTTTTGGTGCAGCAGTAGTTGTATTTGTCGTAACGATAGTCTCAGTTGGCTTGGTTACCACAGTAGTATATTCAGTACCTACTTCAATATTTCCTTGCCCTTTACTTACAAATTCTTGCGTAGGAGTAACTACAGTAGTAGTGCTACTTGCAGCAGGTTGTACTGACGCGCTTACTATTTGTTGTTGAGCAGGTGCTGTTACTACAGTTTGAGTTGAAGGTGTTGTGACAGGTGTACTTGGATTCGTTGTCTGAGGAGTCATTGATAAGCCTTGCTCCTTTGCTACGAAAATAGTAACGTCTCTTTGATCATCGTCTTTGATACCAAGCTCGTTTGCGGCAGCTCTTGATAGTGTAACTACATATCCAAACTTGAAAGGACCACGATCTACTACTCGAACATTTATCGCCTTATCCTGACCAGCGACCATAACCTTAAGTATGGTGCCGAACTCATAAGATTTATGAGCAGCTACAAATTCGTCCTTATTGTAAGTAGTTTGACTGGCAGTCCAGCTTCCTTGAAATTCATCAGAAAAAACATCTGCTTTTCCTGTCTCTTGCGCCCATAATCCAATAGTAAATAGGCTTAATGTTAAAATACAAAGTATTCTTCTGCTAAGTGTCATAATATGTTGTTTTGGGCTGAACTCGAAACAGCCTTTTTAAAAGAAGATCAAATGTATTAAATATTTTTTATATATATAAAAACTTATTAATGAATTTTTTGATCCTAATAGTCAAAATACTAAAGATATAAGTCAGATGAGCTTGTTTCGCTGAATTTTAATTAATTAAAGAATCGAAAAAACACTTATTCCTTTCATCATCAATTACAAATGCGAATTTTAGTTGCAGATTCTACACGTTTTACTAGTGGACTCATTATTTATAAAAGCATTTGTGACTAAATATGCCTTTGGTGATTGCTTGGTCATAACTAGTTGAAGCTGCTCAAGGATGGGATATTTCCATTGTAGTTTTGTTGGTGCAGAGAAACTTGGATATGATCCCTATACTATCTTTTAAAATGAAGTCGCAAAATGAACAAGATCCATAGATTCAGACTGGATTTATAACAAGGATAAACGCTTGGCTTGGGGGAACATATAATAGCTATGAATTATGAGATCCAAAAAATCACTAGATATTACATGTCACAATTTTAGAGTTTGAACAGAGGAGAGATGTTCTATATTCTATAACAATACAGTTACGAGAAAATTATTGCTTTTTTAAATTTTTGGCCATTATTTGTACCCAAAAAAAGAGAAAAAGCTCTTTTTTTTGGCACAAATAACCGTGTCATCCGCTACTACATCACAGCCAAGGCCTATCCCAGCCAGGCTACACGCTGTGATATAACGCTACTACCACTTGTCCCTGCGCGCTCCGCTTACCTAGATTTTGAATATTAAATTTAATATTATCGAGTCACAAATTTTGTGATTATTGAAAGATTATCAGTTGCTTTTCGAGGATTTTACTCAAATAATATTTTATAAAGTGACTAAGGCAATAGAATGTATAAAGCGTGAGCTAACTAAGGTAGCCCAAAAAGGCATATGGCTTGTCATGCTTATATCTATTAGTATTATTACTGTATCGGCTCAAGAATCTCATCTAAAGTTTACCCAACTCACCTCCGATGACGGATTACCGTCCAATCTAATAGAACAAACTGTCCAAGATAATACCGGTTTTATATGGTTTGCTACTATGAGGGGCCTCGTAAAGTACGACGGTACTAACCATATCATATATACTAATGATCCCGATGATCCAAATAGTTTAAGTAGCAATAGCGTAAGAGTGCTATTTATGGAAGAAAGTGGAAATATTTGGGTGGGTACAAAAGGAGGTGGGCTCAATTATTTTGATAGAAGTAAAGGTCAGTTTATCAGATATCAATATGATGCAAACGATCCCAATTCGCTTAGTGATAACCAAGTCTTATCCATACACAAAGATTCTAAAAATAGAGTTTGGGTTGGAACTGAAAATGGTTTGAACCTTTTGGACCTTGAGAAAGGTAGTTTTAAGAGGTATCATATAGGAGGATTTACTTCAAAGTTTGCAGCAAAGCAAGCGATTCTGAAAATATATGAAGATACAGATGGTCATCTTTGGTTAGGTACATGGGGAGGCGGTCTTATTTTTATGGAGGAAGATGTAGTGAATTCTTCCGAATTTAGATTTTTTCCTGTCTTGCATAGAGTTGGAGACGAAACCTCGATAGCTAGTAACAACTGTTGGGAAATAAATGAAGATGATGAAGGCAATATATGGGTTGGTTTATTCAACTCTGGAGCAAGTCTCCTTGTCCCTCAAATAGATTATTCGTATGGCAAAGCGGAAGAGTTTGTTGCGGGTCTCAAATTTGTGAATTATAATACATTCAATAGAGATTTTATTGGCCATATATTCACCATAGAATGGCTAGAGGATAGAATGTATATAGGTGAATCTGGTGGTTTGATTGTATTTGACTACTCCTGTTTGGATTTCACCAAGTCTTGGGAGCAATTGAATTCGGAAAAGTATGAAATTCAAGTAGAGAAATATTTTCCGAAACATAAAGATGAGAATTCATTATCTGGTTCTGTTGTAAGAGACATATATAAATCTAAAGACAATAGCCTCTGGTTTTCGACTCATGGCGGTGTATCAAAGTTGAAAAATAGCAACACTAGATTTCAAACCTATTGTAACTCGGATTTCTGGACTAGTGATCGTGAGTATAGGAATGTTCAGTTCAGTAAATATGGGTTTTACTATCTTTTATCCTACGATGGGATATATACATATGATCCTAATAATTCGGAGTTGAAGCGTTTTGAAACGAAGTCGGATGAAATAAATAAACTCCTAAAAAATACCCATGAAATGTTTGAAGATTCAAAAGGGAATTTTTGGATTTCGACGACAGAGGGTATTCTTGTTAAAAAAACTGGCACTGATGAGTTTAAATGGATAGGCGAGACTGTAAACAAAATGGAATCATTTAATGGGCTTAAAGTTATTGAGTTCTTTGAAGATTCAAAAGGAACAATATGGGTCTGTGCGGAATTTGGACTTGCGTCTTTTGATTTAGCTTCTAATAAAAGCGTAATTCACGCCAGTAAAACATATGATCCAAAAGATCTTAAGATAGAAACTATTTCTAGCGCTATTGAAGATGAAGAAGGAAACATTTGGTTTAGTGTGATTGGTAGAGGCTTTTTAAAATTCAATATACATGACAAGCAAGAGGAGTTTATAACCATCTCTGGAGATTATTCTTCTGAAAATAAAAGCATCCATGACTGTCGAAATACGGCACTCAGTTCTATCTATGCTATAGATTATCATGATGGAAAAATATGGATTGGATCTGAAGATGGCATCGGAAGTTATGATATAAAAACAGATTCATTCAATTGTTATGAGACCCTAGATCAAACAATTAAAGATCGCGTATTTAATTTAGCGGTCGATAATAATGGTTTAGTTTGGGGGTCTAATGAGAGTAAATTATTTCGCTATGATCCAAAAAAAGATTTACTTTCTGTATTTGACCATCAAGATGGATTACCTTCAGCGGAATTTCAATTTTCGAGCTTTCATAAATCAAAAAATGGTCGAATCACAATAGGTACTTTAAATGGATTTACAAGTTTTCATGGCGAGTCAATTCCAATAAGTATGGATGTCCCTCTTGTAACCTTAACAAAGTTAAGTGTACTAAACAAGATGGTTTACAATGGGAAGGTGGATGAAATATCTGATGAAGTAATTATTGAAGAAGAGATAAGTAAAGCTTCAGAAATTAATTTAAACTACAAACATAATTTGTTCACTATTGGCTTTGCGCTTGTAGACTATAAGTATTCAGATAAATACGATTATGCTTACAAGCTAGAAGGATTCAATGAAGATTGGAACTATGTAGGATCAGAAAAACAAGTTACTTATACTGGCTTACCGCCAGGGGAGTATACCTTTAAGGTGAAAGCTAAAAATCATGATGGATATTGGAGTAGTAGAGCTACATCAATAAAAATAAATGTAACTGGACCATGGTATCAGAATTGGTATATTTATCTGGCCGCTTTTTTTATTATCATGTTCTTTGGATACACCTTGCATAATCAAAAAACAAAAGTTATTGATAGAGAAAGAGCACAACTAGCCATACTGGTTGAAGATAGGACAGCTGCCTTAGTATCTGTTACTCAAAAAGAAAAGGAAGCGCGTATTGCAGCTGAAAAACTTAAGGACAAAGCTGATGATGAAAAGAAACGTGCAGAAAGAGCAAACTTAGCTAAGAGTAATTTCTTAGCAAATATGAGTCATGAAATAAGAACACCAATGAATGGTATTCTAGGGATGCTTCAGCTTTTGTCTAATACAGAACTAAATAAAGAACAAGAAGACTATGTAAGAACATCTACTTCTAGTGCTACAGGCTTGATAAGAATAATCAATGATATTCTCGATTTTTCAAAAGTGGAATCAGATATGGTTGAGATTGAAAATGAAGAAGTAGATTTAGTATCGATTATAGAAAATCTAATGGAAATTTTTGCTCCAACTTCTCAAGAAAAGGATGTTGAAATTTCTTACATTATTAATCCTACTGTACCAAGATATATCATTGGTGATCAGGTACGTATAAGACAGATACTCACAAATATTGTAAGCAATGCAATTAAGTTTACAAATCGAGGAGATGTGACCTTAGAGGTGTCTTCATTGCCGCACTCGGATAGTGAAGAAAATGATAAGATAACTAACTTGCAATTTGTAGTTAAGGATACTGGTATGGGTATTCCAAAAGAAAAGATTGGTCAGTTGTTCAAAGCATTTTCTCAAGTCGATGCCTCTACTACTAGAAAATTTGGAGGAACAGGTTTGGGATTAGCTATCTCAAAGAAACTAGCTAACATCATGAATGGGGACGTAGTTTTGACTAGTAAGTTTAGAGTCGGAACGACTGTTACATTTACACTCCAATGTCCATACGTTCATAAAGTTCAAAATACAAGTCTACCATCATTTGAAGATAAATCTATTGCTATTGTCAATAATAATAGAAACAATGTAAAGATGTTGAGTCACCTTCTCTACCAATATAATATTAGACAAATTTCGACCTATGAAATATTTGATAACAATGTAATGCACCTCTTAGTAGAGGAACCTGTTGATGTATTATTTATAGATAGTGACTTTTTCGATTCGAGTAGTGAAGAGATTTTAAATAAAATAAAGGCCAATACAGACACAAGCCTTGTGTTGACAACACCAAAGTTATATCCCAGTTTGAACACCAAAGTTATCGACGGTACGCTGGCAAAGCCATTTAGGCCATGTGCTTTAAAAGATTGTTTGAATAAGCAATTTGATAAAGATTACGTAGAGTCGGTAAATAAAACGGTGTGCAGTAATAGTGAAGCAACTTCCAATAAAAAAGAAAATAAAATTGATGTAAATTTTGGAGAGCAATACCCACTGAAGATTCTAGTAGCAGAAGATCATAAGATCAATCAAATGTTAATCAAGAAGGTGTTATCTAAGCTAGGCTACTCGCCAGAAATTGTAGAAAATGGAGATTTAGCAGTTAAAGCGTCACTGAAAACCAAATTTGATATCATCTTCATGGATATACAAATGCCTGTGCTAGATGGAATGCAAGCAACAAAGAAAATTTTAGCGTCTTGGGATAAGCATTTCAATCCTAACATTATAGCGATGACCGCAAATGCGATGAAAGGGGATAAAGAGAAATATTTAGCTTGTGGTATGCATGATTATATAAGTAAGCCCTTCTTAATTGAAGATTTACAAAGACTTCTAATAAAGCACAGTGAAATAAAAGGCACTGCGACTCAAAATATATCCTCTTCAAACTAAGTAGTTGTATTAAAACTGTTGAGCGTCTATACGACATAGTTCTACTGGACTACCATTTTGCCCATACAAATATCTAATGGATAAAACTCCATTCAATATCTCCCCATCTCCATCTAAGATGGCTATTTCGTCTCCATTATCTAAAAATATCTGATCGGGAATAACTAGAAAATTTCTATCTACTAATGCATAGACATCTATAGAAAGATCACCAAAATTGGTAATTACTATTTCAAACGGATCTTGAAATGAGGCGTAAATTGACATTGGATAAAGATAAGTGTCATACTCACAATCTTCCTGAACATCATAAAGGCCAAGAAATTTTTCTGTCATAGGAATACAAGTCCCATTATCTATTTCCGCATTGATGTCAAAATTGTCTGAAGCTGGATCTGTGCATCCTTCACGATCAATACAACTTGTAAGCACTACAAGCAAAGAGAAGAATAGGACGAATTTATAAATTGAATTTCTCATGGCTTTGATTTTACTATTAGACTATTTTTATTGTAATAAAGTTAACTCATGCTTAGGTTAAGATCAGTTAAGAATAAACTAGGATATTGTTAATGTCTAAAAAAAAATGAGTGCACTAAGTTTCCCTGTACACTCATTTGATATGATGATAAAAGACGTTTAAAATTTATATCCTATAGAGGCGATCAACCTATTTCTATTTTGACTAAAAGCGATTTCTTGACCGCCTATGCTTAGACTTTCCCCAAGTTTACTTTGATTTGTTTCAAATCTAAAATCAAAAGTCAATTTCTTAATATCAAACCCAGCACCGACTTGCAAGCCCAAAGTAAGCTCATCAGAAAAAGTACTTGTTTGCACTTGCTCTTCTAGACTAGAGATGCTTTCTAAATGATAATGCCCAACAGGTCCAGCTAATAATCGTATTGGGCCTATTTTGGTACCTACTAAGACAGGAATATCGATAGCGCGATATTTTTGATTTACTATGCTTTGGCCTAGCCCCCCTTGATCAAAGGTGTAGTCTACATTGTCAGAATTGAATATTACTTCTGGCTGTAACTGTATAGGTCCTAATTTAGCTCTAAGAAATATACCTGCATGAAAGCCATATTGGGCTTCTTTTACAGCTAAAGTGAAGTCATCAAGATTACTTTTGAACACTTCTTCTTTTACATCAAAGGTGTTTAAACCCGCTTTAATACCAAAATTAACTTGTGCCATAATAATCGCACTCGTAAATAGGAATGAGGTGATAATGATTATCTTTTTCATATTTCAGATTTTTTGGTTGTTTATGGCTGATTAACGATTAAAAGATATCTAGTATTTTAGAAAGTTGGCTGCATATTGCTTTGATTAACTTCACTTTAAAACCTTGGGTGGCTATTTTAAATCTTTATTAAGATAATCCTTACTTTTGGTTGATAAAAACAATCTATAATAATGGCTATCCATACTGCTGAATATTCTGCTTCTTATCCAAATGTCAATAAGTGCCCTTCTGTTGTGATACCAGAATATGCTTTTATTGGTCGTAGTAATGTTGGAAAGTCATCCCTGATCAATATGATCTGTGATCGTAAGAAACTTGCTCTTACCTCAGGAAAACCTGGTAAGACCCAAATGATCAATTACTTTATTATTGATAAAACTTGGTATATAGTTGATTTGCCAGGGTATGGATATGCCAAGATTTCAAAAGTAAAGAGAGAGTCCTTTAGAAAAATGATTGAAGGATATCTGCAAAGAAGAACAAACCTACAGTGTACTTTTGTCCTTATCGATAGTAATATAAAACCCCAGCAAATAGATATAGAATTTATAAACTGGATGGGAGAATGCCGACTCCCTTTTGTGATAGTCTATACTAAAGCGGATAAGTCGAAGGATGATGAATTAGAAAAAAACATAGCTGCCTTTGAAAGTAAACTCCAAGAGTCATGGACCGAATTGCCACAGCGTTTTAGAACATCAGCAAATAAACGCGAAGGTAGAGATGAGTTGCTAGATTTTATTGAAGACATCAACCAAAAATTTGCAGCATGGAAACAAAGCTAGGAATTAAGGCAATTCAGGAAAGGAGAAAAAATAAGTACCATGTATATCCTCCAGTTATGGAAGATGTGCGAGACTGGCCAGTGTATAAGGTTAGTGAGCAAAGAGATGCTTTTGTACTCGGACTTAATAAGTATGTTTTTAACCGCTTAGTACAGGAACACAAAGGAAAGCTATATGATTTGTTAGCTAAGACTATTTTCAATGAGCGCATTCGGATAAAAGAAGAGCCTTGGAAAGTGGATCCACCTAATGAGGGGCAGTGGTGGAAGGGCTTGCAAAAGCGTCTTGTAGATGCTCATGACAATGCAAATGAAGAAGAACAAGTGGCCTCATACCATGACATACTGCATGAGATAATTGATAGATACTCTGAAGAAATAGTTGGCACATTCAAATTGAAGACCTTCAAGTTTGCAAGACGGTTTTTGACATTTTTCTTTAATAGATTACTCAATACCGGTGCCGCTATTAGGAATTTTAGACGAAGGACCTATAAGAGTGGCATGCCTATTCATGAACGCCTAAGCTGTAAAGGCTCGGTAGAAAAAGTGAGGTCTTTAATGACCAAAGGCACTGTAGTGATGGTGCCTACACACTTTAGTAATCTAGATTCCATATTGATAGGTTATGCAATAGATTCTGTAGCGGGATTACCTGCTTTTACATATGGTGCAGGCTTGAATCTGTTTAATGCTGGATATGCCGCCTATTTTATGAATCGACTCGGACCATATAGAGTAGATCGAAGAAAGAAAAATGCTATTTATCTACAGACCCTAAAGGGGATGAGTAAGTTGTCAATAGAGTGGGGAGTAAATGGTCTCTTCTTTCCGGGAGGGACAAGATCTCGTTCGGGAGCATTAGAAGATAAGCTAAAAATGGGACTGCTTGGGACGACCATTGAAGCGCAAAGATCTATACTAGAAAAAAATAAAGACACAAAAATATTTATAGTTCCTGTAATACTTGGGTATCATTTCGTCTTAGAAGCACAATTTCTCATAGAGCAATATCTAAGAAAAGAAGGGAAGGAATTTTATCTTAGAAAAAATGATCAGTCTTATTCCTTTCGCAAAGTGGCCCGTTTTGTTTGGCGGCTATTCACACGTAAATCTGATATAACATTATCTTTTGGTAAGCCCATGGATGTCTTGGGTAACTTTGTAGATGATCAAGGAGAAAGTTTTGATAGACATGGAAATATACTTGATATAAAGGATTATTTTCGGACTGGAGGAATTGTCTCAGAAAATCTGCAAAGAGAAAGAGAGTACACTAAGATCTTGGCGGATAGAATAGTAGAAAGGTATCATAAAGATAATATTGTGCTAAGTAGCCATATAGTAGCTTTCGCAGGATTTCATTTGTTGAAAAAGGAGTATCCAAATCTTGATTTGTACCAACTACTCAGGTTGCCTCCTGAAGATTATAGCTTCAAGACAGATAGGATGCATGAGATTTTACAAAAATTGAAAAACCGACTTTTTGAATTAGAAAAGAAAGGGAAGGTTCAGCTTTCTCCTCAGATATATATGGAGAATGATGTATTGCTAAAAGATGGTATAGAAATGATGGGTGCATTTCATGCATCGCAGCCCTTGATGGTCGATAAAGATTATCAACTCATCATTAGCCAAAATTTTAAAATCTTATATTTCTACCATAATAGATTAACTGGATATGGATTGGAGGACTATGTCTAGTTCAAAAATATTTATTCTTCTTCTTCAGTACTTGTTTTGCTAGGAGGATTGAATAGAATTTCGGATCCTGTGCCAACACCAATGATTGTGCGCATCGCATCTTCAGCTTTGACATCAAGAAATTGTAATTGATCCTTGCTTAAATGAAAAATATACCCATTGGTGGGGTTGGGTGCAGTAGGTACAAAAATGGTGTACAATCCATTGCTGTGTTCGTGTGTAACAAAGCCAGTCATCTTAGTATTCATCACATCTGCAATAACCACCTGAGAAAAACTTTTGCCTCTTGAGCTAAATAATTGCTGTACAGTTTCTCTGATTGTATTATAGAATGGAATTTTGGCAAGTGTGTTTTGCTCAAAAAAGAGGTACAGCTTTTTGCCAGACCTTGTACGTACAAATAGTCCAATGGCAAAACAAAAGGCAATCAATATCAAAAATGCTAAACCATCCAGTAAGTAAACATTGTCTATCCCTTCGATATGGATCAGGCCAACGATTGGTCTGATAATTTTTGTCAATTGAGTTAGCACAAATTTCACTAGGAGGTAAAGTAAGGCTATGGGTAAGACGATCAAGAGTCCCCCAATCAAAGTGGTAATCAAAAATGATTTCAGCTTCGAAAGCATAATCTATAATTTACTTTATTGTTGCCAATCTTCTATATATCTAACGAATATCTTTGCTGTATTGATGGCATCGCTAATCGCCCTATGCGGAATACCTTCAAATTCAAATTCTTCTCTGGAGACAGCCCATTTCAAACCAATCTCTTTCTTGAGTCTATTTATTCGCTGATATTGCTTTTTTAAATCTATATGTGGCTCAATCCACTGTGTGTCTAAGTCGTAAAGCTCACCGTTTTCACGGAGCATTCTCTTGTCAAACTTGCCCCACGAGCACAGTAAGTAGTCTTCTTCTGTGTTGATCCATTGTCGAAAGTCATACTCTACCTCGTCATAATCGTCAGCTTTATCAATTTCTTCTTGCGTAATACTTGTCAATTCCTTGCAATACATAGATAAAGTAGGGTCAAGCTTAGGTCTAACAAGCCTCGAAAATTCTTTTTCCACCTCCCCGTAAGGGTTAATAAGAAGTGCGCCTATTTCGATTATTTCTTGTGTCTCAGTAGGTGCGTGACCATTCCAACAGGTAGCCTCTAAGTCATATACAATGTAATTCAAAACAAATATTTTTCGTCCTTGATATAACGTAAAAGTAGTCAAATAGATGTACTAGTTGGTTCCTATATTCGACATAATATACAATACAATCGGCGAGGCGTACAGCCGTAGCCCTGCAAGCGGATGCGCGCTAGAGGCAAAGGATAGAAGTGTTTCCGTCCGCATTGGCTTGGCGGGAGTGCACGGAAGTAACGTATAGCCTGCTCACGTGCTGGATGAGCTGGTGCGTAGGCTGCATCGTGATGACCCCAAATGATATCAAGCTTCTTTTTCAAAAGAGGCCTCTGCATAAAGACTTTTTTATAGTATTAGTTACATTTGAGCATGAAATCAATCTGGGCATTGATACAACTTGAATTTAAAATGGAAATGCGCCGAAAGTATGCTCTCGGTGGTGCTTTTCTGTATGTGCTGTCTACCGTTTTTATCATTTATGCTTCTTTACAAAATTTCAAGGAATTGCCTTGGAATGCATTGTTTTGGATCGTGGCACTCTTCATAGCAGTTAATGCCATCGCCAAAAGTTTTGCTGTAGAACAAGATGGGACACAACTCTTTCTCTATCAGATCGCAAGTGGGATTGAAGTCATTGTAGCAAAGATGACCTATAATGTGATACTTGTTTTAACTCTGTTCACATTGTCGCTCTTGGCCTTTCTATTGTTCCTAGGTATACCCATTATCCATCATGGGGTATTTGCGCTTACAATAATTTTAGGAAGTTTAGGTTTAGGTATAGTACTCACGTTCATATCTGCTATAGCCAATAAAACGGACAGCAGTGCAGTGTTTACCGCTATACTTGGATTTCCAGTATTGCTACCGATTTTATTAAGCTTAATTAAACTTACGGCAGCCTGTTTTGCAGTCGAAACGCCCGATGTAAGTAAGGATATTGTAATTTTATTGTCTATCGACGGTATCTTGGTTGGCTTGATACTAATATTGTTCCCAATGATATGGAAAGACTAGGTTAATGTCTTAAGTTTGGGAGTATTAAAACTAGATAAATGAAGAAAAATTGGTGGAAATATTTAGCTGTTATTTTATTGCTTTATTGTATAATAGCTGGATTATGGCGTCCACTAAATCCTGGGGTGCTGCAAGTTTCTCCGCTAGCCATGAAGGCTGGAAATACGCAGACTTTTACTGTATCTACCTACAATACAGATTTTGATGCTAATTCAGGACTGACTGCTTATATTAAAATCAATGACACTTTTGGTATTCAAAATACTAGTCTGGATATAATAGCCGGGAATGAGCTAAAAGTGACTTTTGATGTGCCTCAAAAGTTGCCTCATGTATTGAAAACGACGGGCTATTCCATGATTTTAGATGCAAAAAACTATGGTGCATTTGCTAGACCCAATGCAGTAACCATTACGCAAGAAACTGTTGATATAGCAGGAGCTATTGCCGCTTGGCCTCAAAATAACTTTGGAAAATTTAACAAAGGAGATCGAGCACAGTTTCCATTCAGAAGTATACTGTACGAATCCATCAGAAATCTATTCTATCATGTCCCGATGTGGTTTGGAATGACCTTTTTGCTGATGGGGAGTCTTATATTTGCTGTGAGATACTTGATACAAAATAAGGCAGCATATGATTTATATTCTATGGCACTGGTTAAAGTAGCTGTATTATACGGAGTCTTAGGATGTGCTACTGGAAGTATCTGGGCTAGAGGAACTTGGGGGACTTGGTGGACTTTTCAAGAGGTTAAATTGACGGTTAGCGCAGTCGCATTACTACTTTACTTTGCCTATTTTTTATTGCGGTCTGCCATAGATGATGAAGCCAATCGAGCAAGAATAAGTGCTATTTACAACATTATAGGCTTTGTGGCTACTATTTTCTTATTGTTCGTGCTACCACGTATGGTAGAGGGGAGTCTGCATCCCGGAAATGGAGGAAATCCTGGATTTGGAGGAGAAGACCTTGATAATACTCTAAGGACGGTGTTTTATCCAGCAGTTATTGGTTGGACCTTGCTGGGTTTCTGGCTGGCTCAATTGACATATCGCACAGAAATAATAGAGCATTATTTTTTAGAAAAGTATGATTAATAATAAACATAATCGCTACCTTCGCTGGCGATAAATACCTACCCATCTCTGAATGGTATGAAAATAAAAATCGTATCCACATTCATTCTATGTTTGGCCTTAATAGGTCAACTATCTGCTAAAGATCCAATCGACGTAGCGATTCATTCTTCTGGAAAGATATACCTAGTAGTAGGTACACTTGCTGTGATCTTCATTGGTATCGTGATCTATTTATTTTCTATTGATAGGAATCTTTCAAAAATTGAAAAACAAATAAAAGATAATGAGTAATTTTCTAGAAAGTGTTAATCAAAATTTTGACAAAGCTGCAAAGCATACGGGCCTAAATAAGGGCTTGCTTGAGCAAATCAAAGTCTGTAACTCTGTTTATCAAATGCGTTTTCCGGTAAAAGTTGGAAAAGAGTACCAAGTAATCGAAGCATATCGTGCTCAGCATTCTCATCACAGACTTCCTACCAAAGGGGGTATCCGTTTTAGTCAAAAGGTGAATCAAGATGAGGTAGTAGCATTGGCTACTTTGATGACTTATAAGTGTGCTATCGTAGATGTTCCTTTTGGAGGCGCCAAAGGTGGGGTAATGATTAGTGCCAGAGACTATACTGAAAAAGAGCTTGAGAATATTACAAGGAGATATACCATGGAGTTGATCCGTAAGAATTTTATTGGACCTGGTGTAGATGTGCCAGCTCCTGATTACGGAACAGGTTCTAGAGAAATGGCTTGGATACTAGATACTTACCTCACTATGAAGGGAGGTGATATAGATGCCGCTGCATGCGTAACAGGTAAGCCTGTACATCAATATGGTATCCAAGGTAGAACAGAGGCTACTGGAAGAGGAGTGTTTTATGCACTTAGAGAAGCTATGACCTATGAGGATGACATGAAGGAGATAGGCTTGACTAAAGGTATCGAAGGCAAAACTATGGCTGTCCAAGGTCTTGGTAATGTTGGATATTATACTGCAAGCATTTCTCAAAATGAAGGTGGTGTGAAAGTCATCTGTGTAGCAGAATACGAAGGTGCCATATATAGTGAAGATGGCATCAATATCGAAAAACTAATGAAGTACAGAAAGAGAAAAGGTACTATCATGGGTTTTCCGGGCACAAAAAAAATGAAATCTAGAAAAGATGTTTTGACAGTGAAGTGTGATATCCTAGTGCCTGCGGCACTAGAAAATCAAATCACTATGGAAAACGTTAAGAAGGTAAAAGCTAAGATCATAGCTGAAGCTGCCAATGGTCCTGTTACTGCAGACGCAAGTGAATACTTACTAAGCAAAGGCAAAATGATTATTCCTGATATGTATATCAACGCAGGTGGTGTTACCGTTTCTTACTTTGAATGGTTGAAGAACCTTTCGCATATGCGTTTTGGTAGAATGGAGAAAAGATTCGACCAAGCTAAGTACGGCAACATGGTGAATCTTGTAGAGAGGTTGACCGGTAAGACGATTGGAATCAAAGAAAGAAAATTGATCACAAGTGGTGCTGATGAAATTGATCTCGTTAGATCAGGATTGGAAGAAACTATGATCACTTCTTATACAGAAATTAGAAAAATTCTTAAGCGTAAGAAAAAAGTGACTGATCTTAGAACCGCTGCTTTTATCAGTGCAATCAATAAGATTAGTTCAGATTATTTGTCATTGGGTATTTGGCCATAAGCCATACTCAAATCTAAATACCAAAACCATCGAAAAGGCTTCTCTATCTAGAGGAGCCTTTTTCAGTTTTATATAGCTTATGTCGCTGAGATTTATTTGGCATTCTCATAATTTTATTACTTTAGTAAAAATGAGTCCACTCCGAAAAGTCACGAAAGCACAAAATGACTCTTTTGGCGATATTTTTCATTTTCTCAATCCACTGATGCTCAGGCATCACTGAATTTCGAAAATAAAAAATCTCATCCAAAATAGCCTATTTTTTGCATTCC
>CALIEI010000116.1 GCA_938022165.1 uncultured Saprospiraceae bacterium
GATGGCTTTAGAATGGATGTAGCGCATGGCGTTCCTTACGATTTTTGGGATGAGTGCATACCTGCTTTGATGAAAACTAAAAAAGTGTTTATGCTTGCCGAAGCAGAAAAAGAACACCTAAGAAACACTTCTGGATTTGCCGCAGATTATGGATGGGCATTTCACCACCTAATGAATGAAATAGCTGAAGGAAAGAAAAATGCTGCCGACATAAATACGTGGTATCAAGAATATAGAGAAAAATACACCAAAGGTTTTCATATTCACTTTACGTCAAATCATGATGAAAATTCCTGGAACGGTACAGAATTCGAAAGGATGGCAGAAGGGCATAAGGCCTTTGCTGTTTTGGCGAGTACCTTTGATGGCATGCCCTTGGTATATAGTGGTCAAGAAGAACCATTACGGCGTAGACTTAAATTTTTTGAAAAAGATGTTATCGGATTTAAGAATTACCAGTATGCTGATTTCTACAGAACCTTACTATCACTAAAGAAGCAGAACAAGGCCTTGAAGAATGATATGAATGCAAGTAAGACCATCATTTGGGAAACCGCGAATCCAAACGTCATTGCTTACTCTAGACAAGGGATGGGAGATGCATTATTTACGATTATCAATCTAAGCCCAATTCAACAATCCGTAGAGTTTGCAATCGAAGGATTGGAAGGTCCCTATGAAAATATTTTCGGTAATAGTACCATAAGTCTTGGACCCAATGCTAAGTTCAATCTTAAGCCTTGGGATTATTTGGTGTTGAGTAGAGCGCAGTCCAATTAATACTACTTCTATAAGTTAATTCATTTTTAGGGAGCTCCTACATCATCCAAGCTTAGCGACAAACCAGCCCATTTACTGATGTAGGCGGGTCATCCGTTCATACTCGCTGCGTGCTAGCCCTGCATACAATATAGCTACTTTGTCTATCCTCGTTCCTCGGCTAGCCTGCATTACCTATTTGTCTGCTAGGTCTATCCCTTGCTCATACCACTACTACCCCTAGCTCGTTTGAGATTTGTATGTAAATATTATTCATAATTGAATCTGAGAGTATTTGTCCAATTGTAGAGATGGGAGCGGGTTAGAAAAAGACTTTATCTAAATGCTTTTGCAAAGCTTCCTAAAATGTAATCGTTTAGATGTTTTATAATTTTAGAATAAAACTCAGCCCAGGATGCCTGTCCCGCACATACCGCGGGGGGCGACAGCTCAAAGCGATGGGTGAAACCCATCGTAATGTGAAAAAATGTTCTGAGTCCTACAGGGACGACAGCAAACAAGTGACATTTTAACCACAAGCAAAATGTTTGCCGTCGTCCCTCCGGGACTTGATAATTATGTTCTATTTTAGATAGGGTTTCACTCTATCCTTTAGGCCATGCTCCCTCCAGGAGCTTTGATAATTTTGTCATAGACTTAATCTATTCTTATATAAATCCTGTCAATTATGTTGATAAAATGATTTTAGGTCCTAAAAGACTATAGCTTCCGTGCTCACCGTTGGAATGATAGCTCAGAGCGATGTGGTGCGAATCAAAATGTACTTTTATGATTATACTAGCCCAGGATGCCTGTCCCGCACATACCGCGGGGGGCGACAGCATAAAGCGATGGGTGAAACCCATCCTAATGTGAAAAAATGTTATGAGTCCTACAGGGACGGCATCAAACAAGTCTCATTTTAGCCACAAGCAATGTGTCCGTTGTCGTTCCTCTAGGACTTTATGATTATGTACTATCTATATAGGGTTTCACCCTATCCTATATGCTGAACTCACTCTATGACCTATAATAACCTTGTTCTAAACTGTTGCTTAGTATATCCTCATTTTACTAATCATCTTCTTACTTGATATGCGCAATACTTTCGTTTCTTCGTCATACTTACAAGAAGATTTTTGTCCATCTATAAGCAGTACTGTTGGCTTAAATTCAATACCAATAATTTCATACTTATATTTCTTGTATGGCAATTTGTATTTGCCTGAAGACTTCACCTTGCAATCAAAACTCTTTTCCTTACCGACAAATTCAAAAAGCAACTTCTTATACTTTTTATCCTTGTAGTCGTAGCCTTCACCTTTATCCTCATAGTGATAACCCACAGCCGCTTCTTCATCAGCAAAAATCTTAAACGTGATTTCTGTCAACTTTTCTTTGGTGTGTTGGCGAACAGGGTGGAAAGGAATAACACTTCCAGCTCTTGCAAAAACAGGAATAGTGTCTTCCTCTATTTTTAAGGTTACTTCTTTCTTAGCATCTGTACTTTCATTGGTATGGAAGTTATACCAGTTTCCTTTAGGAAATTTCACTTTCTGCGTTCTGGCTTTAGCTCTGATCACTGGAGAAACCAGTAAGTCTTTACCAAACATAAAGTCTCTTTCTTCTTTCTGGTACCCTTTGTTAGTTTGCTCCTCAAAGATCATGCTCCGAGTCATAGGCGTACCATTACTGATATGCTGCTCAAAGGTGCTATATATATAGGGTAGCAATTGATATCTGAATTCTATAGCTTTTCTATTTAGCTTTTCTGCTTTTTCTCCGAAAGCCCATGGTTCCTGATCTAATCTATCTGTCTTTTCTAATTCCTCCATAGCTTCATCAACCCCCGCTGAACCGTCTTCACGATTTCCGATAGAATGTATTCGATAAAAAGGGTGGAAGACACCAAGTTGCAGCCATCTAGTCAACAGCTCTGGCTTTGGTTGATCTACAAAACCGCCAATATCAGAACCAGCAAAGGAGTATCCAGAGACACTTAGTCTTTGTACTTGCGTATTAGATATTTGCATGTGTTCCCAGTTGGCAATATTATCTCCAGTCCAGACTGAAGAATACCGTTGTCCTCCAGAATAAGTAGCTCTGGTCAGTACAAAGGGTCTCTTTTTCTTATTGAGTTTTTTCAATCCTTTCTGAGTGGCATTCGTCATCTGCATACCGTAGATGTTATGCGCCTTACGATGATTGCCACCATGACCTTCATAATGGTGAAGAACCTCGTCTGGGAAAGTAAGACTCTTAACTTTAAATACCGCTGGCTCGTTCATGTCATTCCAAAAACCACTCACACCAAATTCGTTGTACAGCTCTTCATATAGTCCTCCAAACCATTTTCTTACTTCCTTTTTAGTAAAATCTGGAAAAGCACATACATCTGGCCAAACAGGTCCTAGCATCAATTTTCCATCCGTTCTTTTACAAAAGAATCCTTTTTTGAGTCCTTCATCGTACACAAAGTAGCCGTCTTCTGCCTTAATCCCCGGATCGATCATGACGACTGTATCCATACCAAGCTTACTCACTTTCTTGATCGCCTTCTTTAAGTTAGGGAAGAATTTTTTACTTACTGTAAAACAACGGAAACCTTCCATATAATCAATGTCAAGGTATACCGAGTCACAAGGGATCTTTCGCTTTCTGAATTCTTTTGCTACGTTAATAAATCTATCTTCTGGATAGTAACTCCATCTACATTGATGAAATCCTAATGCCCACATAGGAGGTAGTTCTGGCACCCCTGTAAGTTTTGCGTATTGTTCAGCGACAGAAGTTAGCTCCGGGCCATAGATAAAGTAGTAATTGATTTCTCCACCTTCAGCATGATAGGTGACTTCACCTTTTGATTTGCTATCGAAATCAAAATGAGACCTAAAACTATTATCGTGAAAGATGCCATATCCAATACCTTGTTTCAAACCATAATAAAAGGGGATGGTTTTATACAATGGATCTGTATTCGCACCGTATGCAAAGGCGTCAGAATTCCAATTGTTTAATTTTTGACCTCTTAGTTGAAGGCGATTTGACTTATCTCCAAGCCCATAGAACGTTTCTGTTTTTACAGACTTCTTTTTCAATTCTGCTTTGATAAAACCTTTATGGATGGTAGATCTAAACACGCATGGACCAGCGTCTTGATTGATCAACTTACCTGCTGCATCATAAAAAGAAATACTCAAGTCTTTCTTAGCAACCTTACAACTCAACTTCTTTCCTGCTAAGTAAAAGTGCGTTTTGTGATCTTCCGTTTTCTTTGAACTAACTGTTTTTTCAAAAGACTTATCTATGGCGTATGAGAAGTCTTCTTCTAGTTCCTTGTATGCGTATCTCACACGGATCATAGTTTCCGTAAGAAACTCAACTTTAAGGTGAACATTGTTTTTACTTTCGATATGTGCCCAATTTGATTTGGAACGGATGGCAACAGCTTGATTCGGAGAAACATCTGTGTATACATCCTGAAATCGTGCATGATTTTCAACGTCGGTTACATTGACTAAAGTAGGTTCTACCGATTTTGCCTTTTTCGCTCTTTTTGCCATTATTTCTTTTTATTCAATTCGATCATTTCAAACGCATTGTCCAACTATTTGTTAGCCTGTGCCATTATTTTTAGTCTCAAAATAGGCAGTTCCTAAGTTTTAAGAAAATAAAAGTAGATCACTTATCAACGTAAATGCCTGCTAAGCATCAGATTATCTATGAAAATTAAGTTTAATTTGATGGGTTTAACTTTGTAGTCTGTTGAAATTCAGTAGCTTATTGTCTACATTTGCGTTTTTTTAAGCACAAAATAATATTGATGGTTATTTCAAATTTTAAAAGCATTTTGAGTCTAATGGTATTGATTAGCGCAAGTATGCTGGTTTTTTCATGCGGTGAGGATGATACTCCAATCGAAGAGTCTACGAACGACATGCTCAATGGCGTTTGGACAGTAAGTTCTTTTACGGAACAAGGAACTGAAATACTTGGAACTGAGTTTTTAGGTTATGAACTTAGATTTGTGAGAGAAGGAGAAAATGGTGGCGCTTTTTCTGGCGTATCTACAGAACCTTCTACAACACTAGCTGCATCTTATGAAATAGTGGATGAAGGTACTAGAATTAAAATTGGACCAGATACACTTAGCTTAGATCTTAGGTCAGAAAATTTAACCATGAGTGGGGAAGATTACTTTATTCAAAATGATGTGAATATTGTAGCTACTAAACAGTAGTAATTTTTTCTATCA
This sequence comes from uncultured Saprospiraceae bacterium, assembly GCA_938022165.1. GTDB lineage: Bacteria > Bacteroidota > Bacteroidia > Chitinophagales > Saprospiraceae > JALZVN01. The sequence continues at coordinate 5,015 of CALIEI010000116.1, forward strand.
AAAAGAAAGCCCATTACAGCTCGCTGTAATGGGCTTTCTTGATTGCAGGATGGTTTTTTATTTAGTCTACTTTCTGAATGATGGTAGCCCTGTAGCCATCAATTTTTAATAAATAACTTCCACTACTTAGTTGTGATATTTCTATATTTAAGGTGTTAGTTGGATTTTGCTTGTCTACCAAAATTCTTCCTTGAATATCTATCAGTTGAATGCGTTGAACATCAGGCAAGGCGTTCAGGTCGACATGAATAAAGTCACTGCTAGGATTAGGGAATATTTGTACAGTTGAAGGCAATGCTTGTTGAGTAAAAGAGGTAGCATTATTATTAGCTCCAAATGTATGTCCTTTGATGACAAAGTCTCCTGTACCATTGGGTTCTCTTGCATAAGCCATATCAGTTGGAATTTCACCAAATAAAGCTTCATCGATAATAGCATTATTTGGATCTGTAAGGTATACAGCTTCACCATCTGCAGATAATTTGAACTGTGCATGCAGTGGCCCTTGTTCTTGATCGTCGTCAGCCCAGATAATAAGATATCCATTGGCTTCAATAACAGTGCCCGCTGGGAATCTAAATTTCCCAAGAGCAGATATATCATCTGATAGACCATAGTCCGAAAGATCAAAATCTTGGTTTCCGTTATTGTATAATTCTATCCAATCATCGAAGTCGCCCGCAGAGTCTGCTACCGAATCACCATTCGAACTCATCAATTCGTTGACGACAATGGCAGGTGACTGCGCAACGGCGATGGAAATTTGGAACGCAATGAAGCAAAAAAGTGCATAAAATTTAGTCATAGTATCTTTATGTTTTGATCAAATCTAAAATTCTCATTAAGTGCTTACTCTAAACCATATTAATCATCTACCAAAAGGCCTTCTCCTTTCACAAGCCAAGAACTTCCGTAGGCCCAAAGTGCAATAGATTCAAGCCAAAATATAGGTTTACATTCAATTAAAAAGGGATAAGCCTTTTTAAGTATAATAGTATACAAAAAAATTGAGAGGATACATACAATCATAATATAGCCGCAGCATTTATAAACCTTGTTTCTTTTCAATTTTTGAGGTGTAGGATTTGGACTCCCTTTGGTGAATAGGAAGATGGAAACATACGCAGAAAGCAAAAAGAAAGCAGCAGCTGAGAAGAAATGTAAATAGCTGATATAGGAGTCCTTGACTAAGATGGTAACACAATTACTCAATGGTTCTTCTACAGAAGTCGGTAGAAAAGCTACACCCAAACTTGCCAAACCACACAAAGCGCTTAAGATTCTATCATTTTTATCATAACCATTATAGCTGAAAAGATAAAAAGAAACCGCACTAAGTATACCTACAAAGATGTTTCTCACCTCTGTATAGTAATAAGCGCTTATGCTTCCTTGTATTTGATCGCATTTATCAATTACGAAAGAACCAAAAAGTAAGGCAAAGGGAAGTGCTATCCCTAGAATACCAATGGCTTTTCGGATACTTAGAAAAGATATGATTAACTGATCTCCTCGATCTTTAGGAAGTTTTTCCGGCATTAATATTTAAGATGATTTTAGCGTCCCAAAAGTAATGAATTATCTTTGGCTCAAAGATCATTCTACTGAAGAAGATATGAAAGTGGACCGCCACTTTTTAGCATCATATCGACTTTATTACTCACTTCTGGATCACGAACCAATGGCGGAGCATGGTGAGGCTTTATTCTAGCGTCTATGATAAGAGATCCTTTACAACCCCAATGTTTATTCTCAACAAACGAATGGACACCATGTATATCGGCTGCTGGATCCGCTCGCGTGAAAGTGGCCCATAGAAAATTATTGAGTGTAGCTGCAAGAAATTCACTGTCATCACACAGTACCACTAGTGGATATTTTTCAGAATCTATATCAGATAAGGCATCTCCAATAGCCTTTATCTCTGAACCTGTATTTTCTTTATTGTATTCTGGGGATGTGATAGCAAGTACGCCTTTTTGGGCTATTGTTGGCTTGGAGTAACCTTTTGGTAAATTTAAGTTATCGGGTATTTGGGCTGCTAAGGTTCGACGTTGTTCGCCCACTGCTGCAATGACAACTTTGCTTCCAGCATTCCAACCACTACCCGAATAATCTAAGGTATCCATAGTAGTCTTTGTTTGAAAGTGCAAATCTCTTGTCCAGTCTACTCGTTCTAAAACGTGGGTAAAGAAGTCAGCAATATCATGGCAATGCAAATCAGGATTGTCTGCATGATTGGAAATAATCAAGAATTTGGCTAGAGAAGTTTGACCACTACCTATGATTCGATTTGCCTGCGTTAATACCTCTTCAGGTTTTTTATCTCGGAAGGGCATATATCTTTCACTACCGATGGCAAGTAATAAGGGATGCACCCCAGCGGCGTCTACTGCATGAATTTCTTTGATCCCAGGAAACTCCTGACTTGTAAGGGGCTTAACCAATTTATGAATCAAGTAACCAAAATAGCTGTCTTCTTGCGGTGGCCTACCAACTACTGTGAAATGCCACAATGGGTCTTTTCGGTGGTACACTTTTTTGACATCCATGACGGGAAAATCATGCTGCAAACTATAATACCCAAGATGATCACCAAAAGGCCCTTCCAGTTTTTTCTCATTTTTTCTGACGACACCTGTGATACAAAAATCTGCATCAGCACTGAGCACATTTGGCCCATCAAATAGATATCTAAATCTACGTCCACCCAACATACCTGCGAAGGTCAGTTCACTTAATCCTTCTGGCATCGGCATGATCGCCGCAAAAGCATGAGAAGGTAATCCGCCTACAAATATAGAAGCATTAAATTCTTCTTCTGTTTCATTGTACATGGTATGATGTACACCAATACCCCGATGGATTTGATAGTGCAGTCCTATTTCTTTGTTGGTCTTATATTCATTGCCTGTCAGTTGAATTCTGTACATGCCAAGATTGGATTCCATAATATTTTTAGAACCGGGTGGTAGAGTCATTACTTGTGGTAGGGTGACGAATCCGCCACCATCCATCGGCCAAGAAATGAGTTGAGGCAGTTTGTCTATTGTCGTTTCTGCAAACTTGACTGGTGCAGTAAATCTTGATTTGCGAGGTAGTGCTTTGACTGCTGTGAAAGGAGCGGACAAGTACTTGAATGGATTTTTCAAGAAATTAGTCGGATCTGCTTTCAGGTCTATTACCTTGTTTGTTTTGCCAATAGTATTGCGAAAAATAAAATCAGTTCGTTCAGCGGTTCCATAGATATTGCTAATGGCTTGGAATGGGCTTCCTTTTACTTTTTCAAATAATAGAGCTGGCCCTTTTGCATCAAAAACACGTCGATGTATTTCTGCCATCTCCAAATTTGGATCAACCTCTACTGTGACCCTTTTTAGTTGGCCATTGCGCTCTAGATCATTGGCGCAATCTCGCATACTTTTATATTTCATCCGACTATTTTCGCTTAGGCAAATATAACAGCAAATTTGAAATAGGGTTGAGAAATGAATAAAATGAAATAGAATCTTGTCAGCTTAATTTGAAGGATAATGCTCAAGACCGCTGTACAGCACTAGCTCAAATAACTTTTTTTTATTCTTAATTGTTTATTTTAATTGTAATCCCAACTATAATTTTAGACCATCAAATACACTATAATATGATTAGTAGATTAATTATGCTCTCGTTTATACTGTTTACCCCATTACTAACCTATGCTCATGGTGGCCATGGTAGTGGGATAGTTTCTGGTTTTACGCATCCAATCTTTGGTGTAGATCATCTAGTAGCGATTTTGGGTGCAGGTTTTATGGGGTATGTTATCAATCCATCAAGATGGTATATACCATTATTGGCTTTTGTATCCTTGATGATAGTAGGTGGATTACTTGGTATAGGGAACGAAGCGACTTTTACTATAGAAAAAATAATTGCGTTATCGGTTTTTGTGATTGGAATTCTGTTAGCCTTTGATATCAAAATCAACCTAGTGCTTGCCATTATTATATTAGGCATATTTGGTTTCTTTCATGGCTATGCTCATGGGGCAGAAATGTCCCCAACTAATACAGCACTTAAATACATCTCTGGTTATACATTGGGTACTTTGCTTGCTGGTACTATTGGGATGTTATTGTCAAGATGGCTTCATTCGGATAGCGGTAAAAAAGAATATTTAAAGGTAGTAGGTGGGATTATTTGTGGCTGTGGTATTATGATGTTATTACCTTAATTACTTTCTTGATTAACGGGCGAGCCGAAAAGGCGGAAGCCCTACAAGGATAAGCGATAGTAGCGGTATCCCGACTTTTTTTGTCGGGGTAGTAGTGGATAGCGCGACTCCAGCCGATAGGCTAGGAGATAGCCCCTCATCAAATAAAAAAAAGCACCCTGAAAAAATCAAGGTGCTTAGGGATTTGCTTTGCTAGATATGTGAGTATCTATTTGTCTTAGTTTAATTCAATAGCATAATTCTTTTAGCAAGACTGTATCCATCTTCAAATTGAATTCGAACCAAGTAGGTTCCGGATACTACATGCTCAACATCCATTCTGATAAGATTTTGATGTTGCGTATATGCATTTTGCTTTATTAGTTTTCCATGAATGTCATAAATAGTGATGCTGCTCGGAATTTCCTCACCTTGAGGTAGTTCTATAAAGAAGTGATCCTTACTTGGGTTTGGATATACTTCGATAGCATTATCTCTAACTGGATTTTGTCGAACACTGGTGATTGATAATTCAACTGTTTCTGCAAATGCGCACCCGTTCGCATCAGTAACAGTCACAGAGTAAGTCCCCGGATCGATATTGTTCACTACTGGCGTAGTTGCTCCAAAGCCCCAGTTATATGTATAAGGTGAAACACCACCAAATACTTCAACTTTAATAGATCCTTTTTCATCCTCAGAAGTTGGGTTTAAAACATCAAATTCTATCTCTAAAGGATTTGGTTCAGATAAAATAAAGGAATGTTCGCTTTGACATCCATTCGCATCATTTACAGTGACGCTATATTGTCCAGCACCTAGGCTTCCGATATCTTGCGCTGTGCTTCCTGTAGACCAGTTATAAGTAAATGGAGCAGTTCCCAATAGCACCTCGATATCAATAAATCCATTTTCTTCTCCATTACAACTTGCATCTTGAACAGTTTGACCGATACCAGGGAATGCATTCTGTACTACAAAGTCGAAGTTACGCTCAAATGTACAGCCATTGGCGTCAATAATAATGACGCTATAAAATCCTTCTCCTTGATTTGGTAGATTGGAGCCGATGTCGCCAGTAGACCAGCTGTAAGTATATGGAGGAGTTCCTCCAGTACCAAATGCCCTCAAATCAGCTATGTCACCACACAGTCCTGATAGATTGGCATTGATTCCACCAGATAATGCTTCCGGTTCGGTTATGGTTATGGTTTGGATATGCTGACAATTATTAGCATCCAATACGGTAACGGTATAGTTTCCAGCAAAGAGGTTTGAAATCCCCTGTGTATTGGCGCCGTTTGACCAATTGTATTCGAACGGTGCTTCACCTCCTTGAGGCAATAGAATAATAGCACCTTCATTTTGATTCTTGCAAGAAACATCTATTGACTGCCAAAGTAATTCACTAAATCCAGCACAATCATCTGATTCAGAATCAACAATAACTTGGTCGGTTTTAACACAATTATTTGCATCAGTAATAGTAACT
>CALIEI010000117.1 GCA_938022165.1 uncultured Saprospiraceae bacterium
CCTCTTCTGCGTTGATTTTCATTTTCCATCAATTGGAATCCTTTGACATCGTCTCTTTGGATAGTATGAATTAGCATCCAATCTCTATCTGCATTCGGGACATCAGCCATACGCAGGTTCTGTCTTTTTATCGCTTCCTTGATTACTTTACGCATAGTACGAGCATTACCAAAGTACTTATGCTTGTTTTCGATCATGATGTCGATATACTCTTTCAAATGCGTTTCTGCCTCTTCATCCAACTTCAATTTTTCCTTATCGAGCATCATCTTTGCTATCAGCAATAGCTCTTGAGCAGTATAATCTTTGAACATAAACTCCTTATCGAATCTAGACATCAATCCAGGATTGGCTTCGATAAAAGTGGTCATCTCATCGGGATAGCCAGCTACAATTACCATAAATTCTCCTCTATTATCCTCCATTTTCTTTAGCAAGGTTTCGATAGCCTCTCGACCAAAATCATTGGTACCATCTTTGACCAATGAGTAAGCCTCATCTATAAATAGCCCGCCTCCCATGGCTTTATCTATCAGTTCACTGGTTTTGATAGCAGTCTGACCAACATACCCAGCGACCAAAGATTTTCTATCGCATTCTATAAGGTGACCTCTTTCTAGTATCCCTAAAGCTTTATATAGTTGTACCATTATTCTAGCTATAGTGGTCTTACCAGTACCTGGATTACCTTTAAATACGGTGTGTAATGAAAATGCCTTTCGTACATCTCTTCCGATATCTTTATAGTAGTGAACTAGCTTCACCATCTCGTCTACCTCTTGCTTGAGATCTTCAAGTCCAACCAGATCATGCAATTGGGATAATGAACTTTGTAACAGTTCATCATCGATAGGCATTTCTACACCTCTATTATTATTTTGATCGAAAAACTTTTCTAAATCCTTAGTAGTCAGCGTAGAAATTTCAGACTCTTCTAGTCTGCTTACATCGATAGTAGAAGACATCAGTCGAAGCGCCATATTCTGCTTTGCTTCTTCTATTAGTCCATTTATGAATCTTGCATTACCAAACTGATCATCACGATTTCTATAGATCTCGTAGATACGCTTATTGATAAATTTATTGGCTTCAGCATCGATAAGTACACCACGCTTTTTTGCAGTGTATTCTGAGATCTCCATCAATTCGTCAGGTGTATAATCTGGGAAAGTGATGATGTGCTTGATTCTTGAATTTAAGCCAGGATTAGAGTCCAAGAAATTTTGCATTTCTTTTGGATACCCTGCGCATATGATCGCAATGTTTCCTTCTCCATCTGACATCTCTTTTAGCAATACTTCAATTACTTCTCTACCAAAATCTTTACCATCGTTTCCACGATTGGTTAAGGCGTATGCTTCATCTACAAATAGAATTCCGCCACGTGCTTTTTCAATAGCCTTTTTTACTTTTGGTGCAGTTTGTCCTATAAACTCGCCTACCAAATCCGCTCTACCTACTTCGAAGACATTTCCATGCGACAGCAGTCCCAAAGAATTATATATTTTGCCAAGTAAGTGTGCAACTGTTGTCTTACCTGTACCTGGATTTCCTTTAAAAATACTATGCAAATTGAATTGCTGATCCTCTTCCAGACCTTTGTCTTTTCTGATTTTCAAAAACTTGAGATAGGTAGACAATTCGTTGATTTGCGCTTTTACTGTACGCAATCCTATTAGTTTATCTAACTCTGCTTTTGCTTCTTCAAATGTTACTGGTTCAGTATTGATTACCTTATCTGTAGTTTTTGTGATCTTTACGGTGTTAAAATTCAAAGATCCATCAGACACCTCTTCTTTATCGCCAACATTAAATGGTACTATAGCTATGATCTGACCCATAAATATCACCTCCAAGGTGTAGCTATCCGAATACCAATACCCTATATTATCTGAACCGTATCCAGTGTCCAAAATAATCTCACCTTTATGCTGCTTGATCTCTCTGAAATAAGACATGAACGCCTTATGCTGACCGGTTTCATTATAAAAATTAAAGTGCAACTCTAATGGAAAGTAATTGTGCTTATACTTGTTTTCTAGGCACAGCTCGACATTGATGTAGCGAGTATTTTGTGCCGCAAATGATTTCAAATACACACGCTTATCTATAGCGATACCATCTCTTGCGCTCTCAAAAAGTTTTATAGATTTAGTTTCGAAATACTCATTTTGATTTGGGACGACAAAGCCTCCATCGACTATATAGAAGTCGATATCACCTATCTTGGTGTCTTGCATATAGACCTCCCAAGAGTAACGACCTCTTTTCCACCAGCCTGGTTCAGGTGTTCCCCATCCTTCACGAACATAGATGATATTTTTATCCTTGCTGACTTTTACATTCTTGTCTAGCTCACAAAGTTTTTCATTTGTCTCTTTGTTGAGACAGATGAAAGTCATCTTTGTTTCCCAATCCTTTTCATCAAAAAGCTTATTGTAAAAAGAAAGTTCACAGTAGAGGTATCTCGCCTCATACTCATCGTAAACTACTCTATATTTTTTTTGATTGTGAAAAAGATTTTCTTTGGAACCAAATACCTTAAGATCTTTGATCTTATAATCCAGTCCCATTTTATCATCATTGTCATTCAGTCTCATATCAAGTTTACTTAGCGTAAATAGAAATTTGCTACGTTTGATAAGAGAAAAATTCTTGCCAAATTGGATGCTATGATAGGAGAGTAGTGTGCTGGTATCTATACCAAATATTCATAAATAATAGCACTATGAGCACCTTATGCTTATACAAGCTTAAAAATTGTTATTTGACACAATAGACTAAAAAATAGACTACTGAAGAACGCAATATCGAGACATTACAACAATATAATTACGTCTCTAACAATATGTGGTTATTTGCATAACATTATGTTTGCTTAGCCACGATATGATCCCAAACTATCCAGTTCTTCCTCTTCTTTTTGCGCTTTTCGCTTTTTCTTTTGCTCATTGTTGGACTCATAGATACAGTAATGTTGATACTTGACTTCATCAGAGTCAGCCCAGATATCTTTGCCTATATTGCTAAGGATCACGAGTTCGCTATAGATTTTATTGCCGATTTCTACTCGTCTTTCTACGCCTATATCACGCTCAGAAACCCTGTCTTGCTGGATATGCATTGCGTTTTCGAAAGCCTGATAGGCGTCAACTACTTTAGATATGATCTTCTCATTGATTCCTACATCCGCTAAAAAATCCAGTTGTTGTCGTGCCACTCTTGCCACGCGTCTTCCACAAAAAAGCAATTGCGCGTCGGTCATATCACCCAGTTTTGCCGTACCAAATTTTCTATACCGACCACTTTTATTGTGGTATTTTACGGCGACACGAGTCATTAAACTTCTGATGGCAGCGCGCAATTTATCGGCGGCATCATACTTTTTTTGTGTGACAATCATCTGGTCACCAACCACCTCATCATCATTCGGCAACTCTTTAAATTGCTCGCAACGACTATAAAAGGTTTCCATTTTAGACTTGCCATAGCCATATTCCTCAAACTGCTTCAGATCTCGCTTGGCATATTTTAGGCGCTCAATGCACTGTACATATAAGTCTGCATCAGGAAAATTATATACCCGATTTTCAGGTTGCTTCTTTCTCATAGGGCTAAAATAGGTTTAAGCCTCGAATTAATGAAATTTATTATATGTTAATTTAATTTACTCATTTGTAATTTTCTCAGCTTGTGATACGAGATATGAGTAAAGAGTAAGTTGTTTACTAGCATGGGTAAAATTTTGTTTTGGGAGTGCCGCCAGCTGATCTGAAAAAGATCAGCTAGCGGCGGGCTCTTTCAGGGTGCGCTGCCGCTCCCGTCATGACTGAAAAGAGTCATGACCGACTTCCCAAGGTCGTCGCCTTGTCGATCCCTCACTCGAAAGGATCCACTTGGATTATAGTCGTATATCTTTTGAGAGATTAGATTGTTTTTTATCGGGATCAAAAAATAATTACCTTAACATCTAATGGAAAATCAGACCATGCACAATTCCAAAATTGTCCTTATCATAATCATCGTGTCGCAGTTTTTCTGCACCTCACTTTGGTTTGCAGGCAATGGTGTTATGGGTGGTTTGATTACAAGTTTTGATCTTGCAGCCAATGTCGTTGGTCACCTTACTTCATTAGTTCAGTTTGGGTTTATACTAGGCACTTTATTGTTTGCGATATTGTCTATTGCTGATCGATTTTCTCCTTCTAAGGTATTTATGCTTTGTGCACTTCTTGGTTCTACGTTTAATCTAGGATTGATTTGGGAGGGTAATACATTATTTACTATTCTCTGTTTACGTTTCTTTACAGGCTTTTTTTTAGCGGGTATTTATCCTGTGGGTATGAAAATAGCAGCAGATTATTTTGATGCTGGACTGGGCAAATCTCTTGGCTATCTAGTTGGCGCCTTAGTTTTGGGGACAGCATTGCCACACTTGCTTAAAGATATATGTGGTACGCTACCTTGGGTATATGTAATTGCCACTATTTCTATACTGGCTGTATTAGGAGGTTTATTGATGTATTTATTGGTGCCAGATGGTCCTCATCGCAAGACTAGCAATAAACTTGAATTATCTGCTTTCGCCACCATTTTTAAAAATGAAAAATTTCGACATTCCGCCTTTGGTTACTTTGGACATATGTGGGAATTGTATGCATTTTGGGCATTCGTACCTTTTATTCTAACTGCCTTTAATGCAGCAAACCAGAC
>CALIEI010000118.1 GCA_938022165.1 uncultured Saprospiraceae bacterium
CGAGGTTCTATGCTTAGTCACTCTGCTATTGTAGCTAGAGAGATGGGTATACCTTGTATAGTTGGACTGGATAATCTCATGTCCCAGTTAGAGGATGGTGCACAAGTTCAAATGGATGGAAGCACCGGTAAACTGGTACTAATTCAAGAATAAACAGCCTAAAAGTCAGTGATTTAGCTTAATATTCTCAAACAACGAGAATATTAAGTTTGATCATCCCATTCTGAGCGACCATTTTTCTATCATCATGCGACGAAAGCCCCTATCATTGTAATATCAAAACCTGTTATTATGAATGCAATTATCGAAAATCTAAAAAGTAATATCAAAACGCTTGAGCCTAGAACAAATGAAGCTGAAACGGTAGAGCAATTGGATCTGGTAAACATGGACATCATCCGCTACGCCAACTGTTGGGAAGATGCAGAATTGTTGCTAGATGGATTAGGCGAGCAAAAAGATAAATCCATTTTGTCTATAGCTTCTGGCGGGGACAACTCCCTATCACTTCTTACGCTAAACCCAAGAAAGGTAGTCGCTATCGATGTAAATGAAACACAACTCTTCGTTTTGGAATTGAAGCGTGAGGCCATTCGTACATTAAGCCATGAAGCATTTTTAGCTTTTATAGGATATAAGGATAGCTCAGACAGATTTCAAACTTATATCACCATCAGACCTCTACTCAGCAAAGGCGCACAAAACTATTGGGATCAACAGACTGAGGTGATCGAAAGTGGATTGGTGCATGGTGGAAAATTCGAAAAGTACTTGATGAGTTTTTGCAAGCGTGTTCTTCCTTTTATTCATTCTAAAAAAACGATTGAAAAACTGCTCGCGCCAAAGAACGAAGGAGAGCAAGCTCGTTTTGTAGCGAATAGCTGGAACACATTTAGATGGAGAATGCTCTTCAAGATTTTCTTCAGCAAATTTGTCTTAGGACACTTCGGGAGAGATCCAGCTTTCTTAAAAGAAGTAGATGTCAACGTAAGTGATTATCTATTGCAAAAGGCAAATGCTTATCTCAGTACACAAGCTTGCCAAAACAACTGGATGCTACATTATATCATGGAAGGAGATTTTGGAACTCATCTTCCTCACTATGCGCAGAAAGACAACTTTAGCATCATCAAGAGCAGGTTAGATCTGCTTCACCTACAAAAAGGTTTAGCAGAAGACGCGATAAAAAAGCACGGCAAATTTGATGCTTTCAACCTGTCAAACATATTCGAGTATATGGACCCGACAACCTTTAAAGCAGTAGGCAAGCAGCTCATCGCAGGAAGCCAGCCGGGAGCACGAATGGCTTATTGGAATTTGATGGTGCCACGTGAATTATCACAAATATTTTTCTCCCTAAGCGCGCAGAAAAAGAATTCCTCAGTAATAGACCGTGGTTTCTTTTACCGCGCATTTTATGTGGATAAGTGTACAGTGTAAATAAAATTTCTAGCTAAATTTTAAAAACGACAAAAATGAAATATCAAATATTAAATATGGGCTCATTCAGTATTGGCTTTATTCTATTATTTGCTCTTGCTGAATATCTGTATCGATTCAAAAAGGTTGAAGTTGAAAAGACTAGGAAGTTGGTTCACCTTGGATCTGGAATGATGACGATGTTGTTTCCGCTCTTTTTTCAATCTGCTCTAGAGGTAAGTTTTTTATCTCTATCTTTTTTAGGCATTTTAATCGCTTCCAAAAAGTATAAACTGCTGCCATCGATCAATGCAGTAGAGAGAAAAACAACAGGTAGCTTCTGGTTTCCTATAGCTGTTATACTTTGCTTTTTGGCGCAAGTTTACTTTGCAGACCTTGCGTTCTACTACTTACCATTATTGACCTTGACGCTTGCCGATCCTATAGCTTGTCTAGTAGGGAAAAGCAAGCCAATACATATTTTCAAATTAAAAGCAAGTCAAAAAAGTATAGGTGGAAGTGCAGCTTTTTTTGTCACCGCTCTAGTTTTGAGTATGCTGTTGTTGGATGACGGTTTCCTTAGTGGACCCATTACACCTCTGTCAATTGCAGCAGTTGCCACCATAGCTGAATTCTTTGGCGGTAAAGGATATGATAATATAACTATTCCATCTAGCTGTATCGCTACGATGTATTTATTGCAAACTCAAATCTTGACTTATGCTTAGGGTAATCAAAATTTCAAAAGAAAAAGTAAGGGAGATCATGCCTTTAGCATATAACAACTATACCTTTTGTGCTCATCAGGTTTTTGACGGAGATCAAGCTGTAGGGCAAGTAGTTAGCTATATCAATCCTTATCTAGGAAAAGAGCACTTGATCCTTGGCGGATATGAGATGCAAAACAATGCTGAAGCAAGTCAGATGCTGTTTGATTACATAATAGCGGAAGCAAAGGCCGAGAACTACAAGAGCATTATTGGGCCGATGAATGGAAGCACCTGGGAAGCTTATCGTCTTGCAGAGTCGTCTGAAAGCAATCCATTTCTTTTAGAGCCGAAATACAATGCGCATTTTATTAGTCAGTGGGAGCAAGCTGGCTTTGAAAAAAGTATGTCTTATTATTCAAGTATAACCAAGCTCCAAGCACAAGCGCAATGGGTAGAGAAAGAAAAGTCGATGGAGGCACATTTTAAAGCTAAAAATGTCAACATAGAAAAGTGGCCGAACAAATTTAGTGAAAGCCAATGGAAGCAATTGGCGGAATTCAACAATAAAGCTTTTGCTAAAAACCCTCTATTTTCTCCCATCTCAGAAGCGAGATTTAAAGAGAAGTATAGCGCACTGCTACAGCACATCGATACGCAGTTTATGTATTTCGTGAAAGAGGGAAAGGAATTAGTGGGTTTATTATTCGCTTATCCAGATGTGTTAAATACAGAATGTAAAAACCTAGTGTTGAAAACAATGGCCCGACTTCCTAAACCAAGCCTAAAAGGATTGGGAACTTGGTTAGCGGCGAGACTGCATAATGAGGCCCTAAGCTTCGGCTATGAAAATATTATTCATGCCCTGATGTATACCGAAAATGCAAGCACCCTCAGATCCGATGAATTCAAGGGGGAGGTATTCAGAAATTATTCACTTTACAAAATGAACTTGTCATGATAATCTTAAACCAAAATATTGCTCAAAACACACCACTTGTGAAAGTAGAGACAAAGAATATAGTAAGACACTTTAATGATCAGGAAAAGAAAAATCCTTATCAGGTAGCCATCATCGAAAAGAGGCAATCTATAACTTACTTAGAATTGAAGACTGGTGTTTTAGAGACGGCTAACTACTTTCTGAGTGCAGGAATAAAAAGAGGGGATAGAGTATTGGTTTTTGTGCCTATGTCTATTTCACTTTATAGAATAGTGCTAGCCCTTTTTCATATCGGTGCTACGGCTGTCTTTCTTGATGAGTGGTCTACACAAGAGAGACTGAAGAAGGCCTGCGAAGTAGCAGACTGCAAAGGATTTATCGGTAACTGGAAAGCGAAAGCCTTGGGTATATTTACAAAACAGATACGTAGAATACCCATCTGGTTATCTATCAATGGCTCATCAAATAGAAGGAGCTATACAAAGCCTGTAGAGGTAGATCAAATGTCTCCAGCGCTAATCACCTTCACCACTGGAAGTACAGGGATACCAAAAGCTGCTGATCGAACTCATTATTTTTTGAATGCACAAATGGAAGTGTTGAATGGGAAACTAGATATGCCGGCTGGCATGATAGATATGCCTGCGCTGCCCATATTTGTACTGCTCAATTTGGGCAATGGATTGGTATCCGTTCTTCCAGAAGCCAATATGAGAAAACCAGCTTCAATAGACATATCTAAAATAATAAAGCAATTGGAAGAGCATGGTGTAGAACGAATTATAGCATCCCCATTTTTGATAAAGGCTATTTCGAATTTTCTAATTGACCATAATATAAATTTGCCTTCGCTTAAAGAAGTGTACACTGGAGGTGCTCCCATCTTCCCTGATGATGCAGCATTGTTTGTTAGGGCATTTGGCGACATAAGAATGGAAGCGGTGTATGGGTCTACTGAGGCTGAGCCGATCAGCAGTATAAAAATGTCAAGTTTGGCAACTAGTGAAATTAGTAATGGTTTGCCGGTAGGAGAAGTGGCTTCCAGCACTAACTTGAAAGTTATTGCTTATCGGGACAGCGATATAAACAGCCAAGATTTTGAAAAGATACAATTGGGAAAAGGGGAGGTTGGAGAAATAGTGGTATCCGGAATACATGTGCTCAAAGCGTACTTCAAAAACCCTGAGGCTATACGAAGAAATAAAATCATGCATAATAATTCGGTTTGGCATCGAACAGGGGATGCGGGATACGTAGACGAAAATGGAGACTTATGTTTGGTAGGACGATGTGAACAACTGATTTATTTAAATGGAAAAATGTATTCTCCTTTTTTGTATGCTTATCTATTGCAACAAGTCAACGGTGTTAGCTTAGGTACTATTTTAGAAAAAAAGGGACAACTGATAGTAGTGCTCGAAACGGAAGGGAATCTTGATAAGGATGCTTTAGAAAATATTTTTGCAAATGAAGACTTTAAGTTGGTGACGCTTCCGAAAATACCTCGTGACCCACGACATAATAGTAAGATTGATTTTGGAAAACTTGAGTTAATGGTGAAGGCTTAATAGTGATTTATTTGATCAAGCCTAAAACTAACTACACAATGTTTTTCTGTTTTTCGGACGAGGCTGTTACGAAATTGGGTAGTTTATTCTTGGAGGCCATTTGTCACGATTTTTAAAAAAGAAAAATCGCGCCAAATGGGATGTTTCGTATGGTTTACCCGGGGCTGCAGCCCCGGGCTAATATATTTCGCCACGTTGTGGCTCCAAAGTTTTTCAATTTTATTTTTTCGTAACAGCCTCGGACAAAGGATAGTAGTCATCTCGACTTTTGTCGAGAGTGCGTAGCACCGGAATGAAATGAAGTGACGAATAGCCTGGTCACGCTGTGGGCGGCTTGCGGGAAGCAGCGTGATGGCCCCAAAAAAAGGCCTAACAAAAAAGCTATAAACTAGGAAGTTGCTCTTTCGGGATTGGCGGAGTGAATCGCTTGTGCAATATCTTTTAGCAGACCCGGATCTTTTTCGAGGGCGTTACCAACTACGACTACGTCCGCTCCTGCTTGTACATTTTCGTATGCTTTCTCGGGAGTGCGAATGCCTCCACCTACGATAAGCGGAATGTCAATCGCGCCACTGACGTGCTCAATCATGTCGGCAGATATAGGCTTAGCAGCTCCACTACCCGCATCCATATATATCATCTTGAGTCCAAGCATCTGGCCAGCTAGGGCCGTACACATAGCTACGTCTGGTTTGTTGGCAGGAATCGGTTGCGTGTTGCTCATGTAAGATACAGTCGTCGATACACCACCGTCAATCAACATGTAACCAGTAGACAAAATCTCTAGAGGGCTCACTCGCAGATAGGGCGCAGTGATCACATGTTTGCCTATAAGTAGTTCCGCATTGCGACCAGAGATGAGGGATAAAAAAAGTAGCGCATCGGCCTTGTAGCTGAGTTGAAAAGAATTGCCAGGGAAGAGTACCATCGGAATGTCGCACTTCTTCTTGATGCTTTCAAGACAGTGGTCAAGCATATTGTTGACGACCAAGCTCCCTCCAATGAGAAAGTAATCTACTTGTGCCTCCTTAGCCTGGTCTATGACCTGCTGCATATTGTCAAGGCGCACTTTGTCAGGATCTATAAGTACTGCAAATTTCTTTTGTCCTGTGCGCTTTGCCTCTGCAAAAGTATCGTAAATGCCATTGTCAATTAAAGCCATCGGCTCAAAGATAGCAGAAAAAGTGTGGTTTTTAGGAATATTGAAATTCCTTTAAAGACTGGAGAATACACTATTTACGTCTATTGACCAGTCCTCTTATCCATGCTGGGATAACAAGCGCCCCGACCAGAATATATAGATAATAGGTGAGTAAACGCCAAAGTATAGCTACTACCGAGGCTGTTGTCGTATTGGGTATATAGTCCGACACAAAACTATGAAAGAGTATCTCTGCCACTCCGGCACTACCTGGAGTGGGACTAAATGCCATGACCACAAACATAGTCTCCAGACGCGCATACAAGGCTGTCTGAGTAATGAAGTCTAGGGATAAGTCTTGCTGGAAAGCAATCATCAAACAGTTGAGCAAAATAAAACGACAGGACCATGCAGTAGCCGTTGCTAAGAATGCCTTGAAGCCAAAGAGAAATCCGTTTTTTGACATTTCAGCAGAAGCTACAATAAAATCATCTCCCAATTTTTCTGCTTTTGCACGCCAGCGTTTGAGCCAACTTAAACTAGTGATCCAAAGTGCAATTTTCTTTAAACCTTGTGGCTTGATAAATAGTCCATAAAAGAAAAACATACCATAAGCCGCCATGAAAAAATAAGCGGCTACAAAAGACTTTCCCCAAGTGTCTAAACTCGAAAAATCAGTGAGCCCTGGCCGAACTATGGAAGGTCCAAAGAAGCTATATAAGATCGGGAGCGTACCGACAAAAAACATGGTATCTAAAATGGCAGTGTACAAAACAATAGCCGTCACTCGTGCAGCAGAGATTTTTTCTCTGCTCAAGACAAATAGTGCCGCAGCGGATCCGCCCACCGCAGTTGGCGATACGGCAGAACTAAATTCCCAAATAAATATAAGTTGTATCGACTTGAGCCAAGTAAAAACGCCTTGTGATAAAATACGCAATCTAGCGGCATAAGCTATGTGCCTGATGATTAAAAATAATAGGGCTGCACTTACCCAAATAACCATCTTGCTATTCCATTGGATATTCGTAAATTCTTTCCAGTTGATTTTATTGATAATAAAGTAGATCAATACAAAGGCGCCTATCAATACAGGAAGCATTACTTTTCGTGTATCCAAGGGATTTTGTTGTTCGTCTACATTTTGCGTATTCATAAAGGATAAAGTGGGGCTTATGTATATCTAATTTTTCTAATCAATAAATTTTAGTTTACTTTGCAATGGTTCGGTAATAAAATTTAAATCGCTGATAACCAGTATGTTAAGGTAATAGCGACAAATACTGTAAGTCGCAGAAAATCAAATACTTACACGAATTTGATTTATAATTTTTACAGTAATTGCCGAATCATTCCTTTGAATACGTCAATTGTTTGATTGGCGTTTGCATTATGTGCAAAATCATCACAAATAAACAAATTCATTATGGAATCGTGGCTTTATTTGATCCTTTTTGGTTCTGTTGCGGGATTTATTGCTGGACAGCTAGTCGGCGGCGGTGGTAGAGGCTTGATCGTCAACATTTTTGTAGGGATTATTGGTGCCTTTATTGGTAATTTTCTATTCACCAAGTTTAACATCAATCTCAATACAGGTATGGGTATTTTAGACAAACTCATCGAAGCAGTGGCTGGCTCATCCGTCTTGTTGATTGTGTTAGGGATGTTTAGTGGAAGGAGAAGGTAGTTGAGAGGAAAATTTGTAGAGGCAGCGCAAGCGCATGATAACTTGCACTTATTACGCCCTTTCAGGGCTGCGTCATGAGTTGTGAATTTTACTTGTGGCGATGCCACAAGCTGTTTTATATAACCCCCTTGGGGTATTTGAATTTTCTTAGCCTAACTAGGTATATCTTTTTTGAAAATCTTAATCCAACTTCACGCCCCAAAGGGGCAAACTAAACTAGCATGGGGCAACGCCCCATGTACAAGGTAATCATTCCTATAAGCCCTGAAAGGGCGAAATAACTAGTTGCTATTTTTCCGTGTACTGGGCATACTTTCACGGCAATTGAAAATTGATATGAATTCTTGGTGTATTCCTTTTTAAAAGATACCCACCATCTCGGCCGGCTTTATTTTACTATCCTTGGTAGGATATGCACCAGGTACCTCTTGCTTGATGATGTATAACAAACCCATCGCATCTAGCTTAGTGGTAAAAGCACCTGCCTTGATCTTATAGTAAGGAGGCGTGTGTTCCATCTTGATAGGAATAGATGGAAATTTTTGGGTAAACATAGTCTTGGTCTCTTCAATTTTTCTTCTGTCAGTAGAAGAGACAATCTGTATTCTCCAGCCGTCAACAAACTCGCTCATCCTATTTTCTGCACCATAGCGATCCATTAAAGTAGATACCTCACTAGAAGCATTCACAACAATATTTTGCGCTTGAATATGAAATGCAAAAAATACAAATAGGAGAATCGAAAAATATTTCATGATAAGCATTATTAAGTTCGCCGAACTATAGAATCAGCTGAATTGATTTTGATGCCCCAATTCTATCTGCTCCTACAGCTAATAAGTCTAGCGCTTTTTGAGGCGTATCTATTCCACCGCTCGCTTTGATTTTAACTTCTTTATTCAGCATTGATCTTAGATCTTTAATCATTTCTGGACTAGCAGAACCATTATAGCCAGTAGAGGTCTTAACGTAATCAATCTGCTCGGCATTGCAGATATCACATATTTTCTGTAGCTGTTCTTTGTCAAACATTGACGCTTCTACGATGAGTTTTATCAATTTGGCTTTAAGGTGAGTGGCTCGTGTAAAGCTTTGGACTTCATTGCGGACATAGTTCCAATTGCCATCTTTTACTGCTGCAATATTGATCACAGCATCTATTTCATCCGCGCCGTCGCTTAAAGCTCTCTTAATAGCTTCTACTTTTGCAAATGATGAGGAAAAACCCAATGGAAAACCGACAACAGTACAAATCTTTACCTCTGTATCGGCAAGCTTCTGTTTGCAATGAGCGACATAGTAAGGGGGGACACAGACCGAGGCAAAACCATGCTCTACAGCTTCTGTGCATAGCTTATCCATATCTTCTTTAGTAGCGTCAGGCTTTAAAAGTGTATGGTCAATTTTATTAGCGATCGACCCTATAGTGTTGTCTAAGTCCATATAGGGTGAAAGATAGAAAATCTACTAATTATAGTGGTTATCGAAATGACGGATATTCAAAAAATAGTTACGAATGCAACGATTCCGTACTATTTTCCCCTATAAATGAGTCCGCTAGTTTCTGGAATGGACTCATAATTTACCGTGACACTGTTTAAATTTCTTTCCACTACCACATGGACATGGTTCGTTTCGCCCAACTTTCTTCTCTGTACGCTTAAAAGTTTCCGGTTTTTGACGATTTTGATTGACGCCAGCGGCTGCTGCTCTAGCCCGCACATCTTCCTCTCTACGATTAGTTTGTACACGGCTGAGATCCGTTTTCCTTTCTTTGGCTTGTTGCAGTGACTTTGATTCATCTCTAAACACCACATCTCCGCCGATCAAATAGGAAGTAGCTTTTTCGTTGATTCTGTGCATCAAGCCTTCAAAGTAATTATAGGCCTCCATCTTGTAAACGACAAGAGGGTCTTTTTGCTCAAATGAAGACGCTTGTACCGCATCCTTCAGCTCATCCATAGATCTTAAATGCTCCTTCCATTCGTCATCTATGATGGCTAAGGTTATTGCTTTTTCTATATCACGCATGATCGACTTACCATCAGAATTGATAGCGTCTTCCAAAGTTGCAGATACAGGTAGTGGCTTTTGTCTTCCATCTGTAAATGGAATAGCTATACGCTTATATTTATGCCCTTCATTTTTATGCACATCTTTTATAACAGGCAATAAAGCTTCTGAAATCTTCTGCGACTTACGCGCATATTTTTCAGCGACTTGAGCTTGATAACTATCTATCACATTATCCATAGAGCCAGCGTGAAAATCACCTTCCTCGATATTAGGATCTACCCCTAACAAACGCATACTCTCTGTGCGGAATCCTTCAAAATTGTCCTGCTGTTTTTGGTCGTACACCAAAGTCTCCGTAAGGCCACTAAACATGTTGTTGATATCTACCGCTAATCTATCTCCAGCCAGTGCATTGTTTCTTTTTCTATAGATTGCTTCACGTTGGATATTCATCACATCATCATAATCTAAGAGACGCTTACGAATACCAAAGTTGTTTTCTTCTACTTTTTTCTGTGCTCTTTCGATAGACTTACTCACCATACCATGCTGTAGCACCTCTCCCTCTTGGTGTCCCATCTTATCCATCACTTTAGCCAATCTATCCGACTGGAAAAGACGCATTAGATTATCTTCAAGAGAAATATAGAATTGAGAAGAACCTGCATCACCTTGACGACCCGCACGACCACGCAACTGTCTATCTACTCTACGAGAATCATGACGCTCCGTACCTATGATGGCAAGACCACCAGCCGCAATCACCTCTGCACTCAATTTGATATCCGTACCTCTACCCGCCATGTTGGTGGCTACAGTTACTTGTCCTGCGCGACCTGCTTCCGCTACGATATCTGCTTCACGCTGATGTTGCTTTGCATTCAGAACGTTATGATTGATGCCCTTCATGTTGAGCATACGGGACAGTTTTTCAGAGATATCTACCGAGGTAGTACCTACTAGAACTGGCCTTCCAGAATTACTCAATTTCACGATGTCTTCAATCACGGCGTTGAACTTCTCCCGCTCCGTTTTATATACTAGATCTTCTCTGTCGTCTCTGATGATCGGCTTATTAGTTGGTATGACAACTACATCCAACTTGTAGATTTCCCAAAATTCACCTGCTTCCGTTTCTGCTGTACCAGTCATCCCAGCCAACTTGTGAAACATACGGAAATAGTTTTGTAGTGTAATGGTCGCATAGGTCTGCGTGATGTTACCCACCTTTACATTTTCCTTTGCTTCCAATGCTTGGTGCAGACCATCAGAGTATCTACGGCCCTCCATCATACGACCCGTCTGCTCATCTACGATCTTTACTTGATCGTCCATCACCACATATTCTTGTTCTTTTTCAAACAAGGTATAAGCCTTTAGCAATTGACTCATAGAGTGTAGACGCTTACTTTTTACGGTGTAATCCTGAAGCAACTTGTCTTTAGCTTCAGTCTTCAGTTCAAGCGAAGGGAATTCTTTTTCCTCAAGCGCTTGCAACTCTAAAGCGATATCAGGCATCACGAAGAAGTTTGGATCGGTACCTTTTTGAGAAAGATATTCCGTACCTCTTTCTGTAAGCTCTACATTTCTATTCTTTTCGTCTATAGTAAACAATAAAGGCTCATCAGCTATATGCATGTTTTTGGATTGCTCCTGCATGTAGTGATTTTCTGCTTTTTGCATTTCTACCTTTACCCCCTCTTCACTCAAGAATTTGATCAGCGGTCTACTCTTTGGAAGTGCACGATGCGCTCTCAGTAAGCTCAATCCAGCTTCTCCTTCCTCTACTCCTAGTACGCCGTCTTTGAAAAACTTTTTACCTTCAGCCAGATACTTTGTCGCCAATTTTCGTTGTGCTTCTATGAGTCTTTCTACTTCAGGTTTGAGTGCGATATATTCTTGTTCGTCGTCTCCTTTTGGTACTGGACCAGATATGATCAAAGGCGTACGTGCATCATCGATCAATACAGAATCCACCTCATCTATCATCGCATAGTGATGTTTTTGCTGCACTTTTTCAGCTTCACTCACTACCATGTTATCTCTTAGATAATCAAAACCAAATTCGTTGTTCGTACCATAAGTTACATCTTTCTTATAGGCGTTTTTACGACCCTCAGAGTGCGGCTTATATTTATCGATACAGTCTACCGTCAAGAACAAGAACTCAAGCAATGGTCCTATCCACTCGCTATCTCTTCTAGCTAGGTAATCGTTCACTGTGATAATATGAACCCCCTCTCCAGTCAAACCATTAAGGTATGCCGGTAAGGTCGCTACTAGCGTTTTACCTTCCCCCGTTTGCATCTCCGCTATCTTACCATCATGTAGTACCATTCCCCCTATGAGCTGTACGTCATAGTGGATCATATTCCAAGTGATCTCTGCACCAGCTGCCTCCCAGCTATTTTTCCAGATGGCCTTGTCACCATCTATCATCACATAGTTGTTATTTACAGCGATATCTTTATCGTGTTCTGTAGCTGTTACGGTGATAGTGCTATTCTGAGTGAATCGCTTAGCCGTTTCTTTCACTACGGCAAAAGCCTGAGGAAGTATCTCTTTAAGTACAGTCTCTAAGTGAGCGTCCCTATCCTTCTTGAGTTTGTCTATGTCATCATAGATAGTCTCCTTTACTTGAAGATCCTTTTCTTCTTCTGCTTTGACTTTTAGATTGTCGATATCTCCATCTACTTCCGAAAGATACTCTTTGATACGCGTTCTAAACTCTAGCGTCTTGTTACGCAATTGATCGTCGCTTAAGCCACTCAGTTGTTCGTATTCTACAAGCGTCTGATCTACCATAGGCTGATAGATAGCGATATCTTTATCGAACTTAGTTCCGAAAAGTTTTTTAACGGATTTGGAAAGAAATTTTAGCATAATATATTTTTAGCCTGAGCTGGTCAGGTTGTTTGTTCTTAATGAATATAAGGGAGTGCAAAAATACACTTTAGTACGGCACTATGCTAACCATAAGCACACATACTATTCCAACGCATTTTTTGGGCAATTGTATGCCATTTTGTCGCTAAATTATTGCTTAGGCGGACATAATGCGCGATTCGAATGATATTAGTCGCCAAATTGTGCTTTTTATGCAGCTAAGGATTATGGGCCATCCCTCG
>CALIEI010000119.1 GCA_938022165.1 uncultured Saprospiraceae bacterium
GTCATCCCACCAGCCGTCATTGGTCGCAATAAAAATGGCATTGGCACCCGCTCGAACATACTCCGTACAATATTCTCCATAGATGGATTCGTAGCATATCACCGGAGCGATGGCATGTTGCTTTTGCTCATCCCAAAACGCTGTACGATGATCTTGGATACCATTGCCAGCCAGTGTACCACCCATGCTTTGCACTAAAAAATTCATAAAGCTAAAGTAGTTGACATAAGGAAAAATCTCTGTACCAGGAACAAGTATAGATTTTTTGTAAAACTGTAGGCTATCGATTTCATTGCTAAATTGAATGGCAGCATTATAAGTCTCTATGTAATAAGGATTGCCTGTAACTCCATCTTTAAAAGTACGTCGGGTTCGTTCTGGTATCTCCATAGCATCTAGAGTGCGAATATAGGCGCTCGCTCCAGTCACTACTTTCACATTCGGATAGGCTGAAATAGCGTCAAGCATTTTTTTCACATACCCTTGATTGGGACTATTTTTTAAATTCACTCTCCTTATCATCGTCTCTGGCAATAAGATATAGTCTGTATCTTCGGTGAGCTGTGTCTCGATCTGGCCAATGATTTTTTTGTATTGCCGTTCTATCGGAATGGTAAATTTTTGATAGTGGGGTTCGAAGTTAGGTTGCACTACGAGCACTGTCTTTTTGGGGCCGCTATCGGAATGTGTGTAATACATACCTAGCGATATAACAAGTGGTACTAGGAACAAGACTATTGGAGTCGCAACTCGACGCCAAGTGAGTCCCCAAATTTTATGTTTTTTTACAATCTGGTATATAATATAATTGGTCAGTAAGATCCAAAATGTTCCGCCAAAAGTCCCCGAGAAAGAATACCATTGTGCCCAAGATGGATACTGCGCTAGACTATTGCCAAGTGTCAACCAGGTCCACGTCAGCTCCCAATACTGATCAATTTTTTCATAGCTCATCCAAAAGCCAATGAATGCTAATGCATGCAAAGAAGGCTTGATGTACCGCTTGCAAAATGAGTACAACATAAATGGAATAGTCATCAATGCTGCGTTTACAAAGTTGGCAAAGATACCACCACCCAAGGTGGAATTACTCACCCAATAGGTAGACATTATATTCCAAACCAAAAAGGTATGGTAGCTAAAAAGTGCAGTCTTCCAGAATGGCTTTTTGGTAAATTTGCTAACCTCACTCTCCACTATTAATAAGGGCACCAAACCTACAAACATCAATGGTGTAAATGGCATGGTTGGAAATCCCAAATACAAAAGGATCGCTGAAAAGGTACTTAAAGCTGTCCAACGAATACGCCAACCATCTCCGTAGAAAAATTGCTTACGAACAAGGGTAATAAAAAAAGTAAATAGAAGTAAAAAATAGAATGGCCTCATGCCCCAAAATCCATCCGCATCTACTAGACGCTTCATATCGTAGCCTAATAGTGCTAGTGCTACTAAGGTGATAAATAAAGCAATAAACCTAACTTTATTGGACATGCTATTTTATAAATAATGGTAGGCAAGTCGCTTCGTATGATATGTAAAGTACTTACCGTATAATGTGATTCTAAATTTATTCTTGATGTATAATTTTTAGTACTGAGAATAATCTAGATGGCTATCTACTTATCTAACTACCCAACCTGTACCGAAGGGTTTATTTGGACTAACCAAGCAGAGTTCTCCTTGTTCATTTTCCGCCATAAGTATCATACCTTTGGACTCTACCCCTCTGATTTTTCTAGGGGCAAGATTAGCCAATAGTAACACTTCCTTACCAATAAGTTCTTCTGGTTTGTAATGTTTTGCAATTCCAGAAACAACTGTTCTTTTTTCTATACCAAGATCTACAGTAAGCTCTAAAAGCTTATCTGCTTTTTCTACTTTTTTGGCGGTAAGGATTTTGGCAGTACGGATATCCATTTTTGTAAAGTCATCAAAAGAGATGGTGTCCTTGATCGCCTCTTGCTTTGGCTTTGACTGTTCAATGATTTCGAGTAGCTTACCTTTTTCTCTTTTTATTAAATCCATACGGCTTGTATCTTTTGTATCGTTGATTTTAGCAAATAATAATTGGGGCTCCCCTATTTTATGTCCTGTTGGCAATACAGCTTCTTGAGCACTGATTTTAGCGATCACATCGGCTAGAGGCATCTCTTCCCGCTGTAAAATATTGTTTATTTTTTTTGCGCTAAATGGCAAAAACGGCTCTACTACTGAAGCAAGGATACCTACAATTTGTAAACAGTTGTATAAGCAGTTTTTTACTTCTTGGCTGTCGGGCTCTGTTTTATAAATAGACCAAGGAGAAACATCTTGGAGGTAGGTATTACCCAATGATGATATCTCCATAACTTTTAGCACAGCTGATCTAAAACTAAAATCAAGAATGTCATTTTCGTATTGTGCCATCACTTCTTTGACATCAGTGATAACCTGAGCTTCTTTTTGATCGCTTTCTGGAACTACGCCCTCGTAGTACTTATTAGTCAGGACTACCACACGGTTGATAAAATTACCCAGATTGTTTACCAATTCATTGTCATGAAATTCTACAAATTCATCCCACTTGAAATCGCTATCCTTGTTTTCTGGCATGTTGCGAATCAAGGCATAGCGCAAAGCGTCTTCTTTATTTTCAAAGGAAGCAAAATCTTCTAGATATTGGTGAATCTCTATTCCCCAGTTTCGAGATTTTGAAAATTTCTCTCCTTCGAAGTTTAAAAATTGATTGGCAGGAACGTTAACTGGCAGGTTATAATCACCATGTGCTTTGAGCATTGCAGGAAAAACAATACAGTGAAAAACGATATTATCTTTTCCAATAAAGTGGACTAGTTGGCTGTCTTCATTTTTCCAATAAGATTCCCAATCTTTTCCATTGTCTTTTGCCCACTGCTTTGTAGCAGAAATATACCCTATCGGTGCATCAAACCAAACATAAAACACTTTGCCTTCCGCTTCTGGTAGTGGCACAGGTATACCCCAACTCAAATCACGCGTGATGGCACGAGGCCTCAAATCATCCAACCATGACAAGCATTGTCCAGTCACATGTTTTTTCCATTTTTTGGGATCATGGTGTTGTTTACCATCGATTGTTCCCTTAGATATAAAATCCTTTAGCCAATCACTATGTTTATCTAATTTAAAAAACCAATGCTTGGTTTTTCTTAGACTCGGTGTTTTTTCACTTAGCGTGGAAACGGGATTGATCAATTCTGTAGGCGATAAATCTGAACCACAATTCTCACATTGATCTCCATAGGCTGCATCGTGACTACACTTAGGGCAAGTACCTTTGATGTATCGATCTGCAAGAAATTGGTCAAACTCTTCATCGTAGTATTGCTCAGATTCTTTTACTTCAAACTCTCCTCCTTTTTCTTGCATATGCAAGAAAAATTCTTGTGCAGTTTCATGATGCAATTTGGCACTAGTGCGATGATAAATATCAAAAGACATACCTAGCTTTTCAAAGGAATCTTTATTGAGCTCATGATATTTATCTATGATTTGCTGTGGTTCTATTCCTTCCTTTTTTGCCCTAATCGTGATAGACGCCCCGTGTTCATCCGAACCACAAACCCAAACAACATCTTTGCCCATCGAGCGAAGGAATCTAACATAGATATCACCGGGCAGATAGGCTCCAGCAAAATGGCCTAGATGCAGAGCACCATTTGCATAGGGTAAGGCTGATGTAACAAGATACTTGTTAGGGATAGTTGGCATGTATTGATATTTGACTGCGAATATAAGCCATTAGATTTTGAAGCTCACCAGAATTGGGTAAGTATATAACACGGCAGCTTATTTTCAAGCTAAAACCAACTTTAACTATTAGGCGATAGAAAATCAATACATTTTGCCCTATCTTTGAATTGTCGCCTAGAAGACTATTATTGTTAGAGCATATTAACGTCTATTTATCACTCTAACAGCAAAAATATAAAGCTAAACTTGGTTTTTTTAGTGGCACTGTTGTGTTTTATACCCCCTGTGCGCTTAGCACGGGGGAAACAGTCTAAAATTTGGATGAAATTTCTCCAGCAGCTATATGGAATATTCTTAGGTTTGCCCTTCATATCCAGATTTCTTTTAAAAAGTACTCAATTTATAAATCTCAACAAAGTTGTAAGATTGTGGGCAAATAAATAACTTTGTTTACTTAGCAGTTACGATAGAACGCTCATATTGTGCGTCTTAGATAAAAGCTTTTAAAATTTACAAATGTTAAAGTGGGGAGTACTAGGTACGGGTGAAGTGGCCTTTGATGTGGCATATGCCATCAACTACGTTTCAGACAATAAAGTGATAGGCGTGGCATCTCGATCTGCAAAAAATGCAGAATGGTTTGCAAATAATCTTCCTGACGCTAAAGGATACCCTGATTATGACAGTTTGATCCAAGATCCTGAGATCGATGTCATTTATATCGCTACTCCCAACTCTACGCACACCGATATGATGCGTAAGTGTATTGCGGCCAAAAAACACATCCTTTGCGAGAAACCGTTTTGTTTGAAATCTGAAGAAGGCCAAGAAATCAAAGCATTGGCAAAAGCCGCTAATGTATTCTGCATGGAGGCGCTATGGACAAGATTTATTCCAGCTACCCAGAAAGCAATTAGTAAGGTTAAAAATGGCGATTTAGGTTCTTTGAGATACGTCAAAGGTAGTTTTGGGCATATCTTTTCTAAGGATCGATGCTTTAATAAACAACTAGGCGGTGGTGTATTATTTGATTTGGGGATGTATCTCATTTCTCTTACCTACCCTATTTTGGGTAAGCCCGATGGGTATCAATTCATGCCAACTATAGGAAAATCAGGTGTTGATGTGCAATCTAGCTTTACTTTTAGTTATAAAAGCGGTATTATTGCAAGCTATCATTGTAGTTTTCTTAATGATTTAGAAAATACTATTGAGTTTTATGGAGAAAAAGGAATCTTGAAATTAGGTCCTCCATTTTATAGAACCTCTAAGATTCAATTTGACCACCAAGCTACCAATAGCAATACCGCAGAAAAATCGGTTCGGAAAAATCCGTATGGATATCCTGGTCCAATGCAAAGTGCCCCCTATTTTAAGGAAAGATTAAAACCAATACTACCTTCGAGTACCAAAATAAGTAGCCATTCTTTCAAAGGAAATGGTTATCATTATGAAATCGAAGAGGTATATAATTGTATAAAAAACGGACAATTAGAATCAACCATTCTTCCACTCGAACATAGCATTCAAGTGGTTGAAATTATGAACAAATTATACGCTAGTAATACTGTGTCGTGAACAAAAAAAAGGTAAACGTAGGGATTGTAGGCTGTGGCTTTGTAGTAGATTACTACCTAGACACAATTTTCAATTATCCAGAAATAAATTTAGTCGGCGTAACTGACATTATCAATGAGCGATCTGATAAAGTTTCTGCTCATTATAAGGTACCTGCATTTAAGAGTGCTAAAGAACTCATAGTGCAAAACGACCTTGACATTCTCGTCAACCTTACTGACCCGCATAATCATTTTGAAGTAACTAAATTGGCCTTTGAGCACGGTATACATGTGTATTCAGAAAAGCCAATCACCATGGATATCAATGAGGTTAAAAGCTTATTTGATATGGCTGAGAGGAAAGGCTTATTCCTAAGTACTGCTCCTTGCAACTTGCTTAGTTCTTCTGCACAGACATTGCTCCAAGCAATAAAGAATAATAAGATCGGTAAAGTTAGATTGGCATATGCGGAGATGGATGACGGCCCTGTTCATTTGATGAACCCTGAAAAGTGGAAATCCAAGATGGGAGTTCATTGGCCAATCAAAGATGAATTTGAAGTAGGCTGTACCTTAGAGCATATAGGATATGTGAGTAGCTGGTTGATAGCTATGTTTGGAAGAGTAGAAGAAATTACTGCATTTTCTGATTGTCTTGTTCCACATAAGTGTGCAGATTTAATTGAACCCGTAGACTCACCTGATTTCTCCATTGCTATTTTAAAGCATCGTTCAGGAGTTGTTAGTCGTGTCACCAGTGGTATCATGGCACCAAAAAATAGAAGCTTGCAAGTCATAGGAGACAAAGGGGTATTGAGTGTTGAAGATACTTGGGATAATTACTGCCCGGTTAAATATGAGGAATATTCTTCTATAAAATTGAAAGCCAAAAGAAAGACTTACATTTCTAAAAACCCGATTGCTAGAATGATCTTCGGCTTAGGTAAAAAAACAATAAAACCTATAAAGCGTAAGAGGTCTATAAACCCATTTCACAATAACATGGAGATGGATTTTTGTCTTGGTATCGCAGATTTAGGTAAAGCTATTCTTACCGGAGGGCAACCCACTTTTGATAATGAATTCTCTTATCATATCAATGAGGTGAGCTTACATACGCAGTACGCTTTAAATAAAGCTGCCGTTAAATTAGGCCAAAAATCTTCGGCTGAAAAAATTAAATTGAGCTAGGAATATTGTTTAGAAACTCTTTCTAATGAATGCCTGGGCAGCCTTATATTGTATTTGCATGAGGTAAAAATATTTTTTTGGGTGTGCCTCCGATGCTCTCCAAAAGGCAGCCCATATCGGAGTCGCGCTATCCATGGGTCCATGTTCATTTCCGTACTTTTGTTTCGATTTGCTACACAATCGCACCTGCCTCTATCGAGTCAGCCATTCCTATCGCTCACACATTAGATTTTCCTCTATTTGAGCCTAATTCGCTATTTCGCAACCAACTATCTATAAATGTTGTTTACCTATTAATAAATTAAATAAATATGAAACTCAACCTTATTTTTATCTTAGGCATGGGTGCGCTATTATTTAGCTGCGCTCCTAAATTGGAAAACTCCTCTGATCATAAAGCGCCAATGGCTAAACAAGTATCCATGAAAGAAGGCTTATCCAAAGCATATTTCGCTTCAGGATGTTTCTGGTGTGTAGAAGCCATCTACGAAAGTGTTAGAGGTGTGGAAGAGTCAATTTCTGGCTATTCGGGTGGACATACAAAGAACCCAACATACGAAAGTTCAAATACTGGTACGACTGGACACGCTGAAGCAGTAGAGATTCATTACGACCCTGATGTGGTAAGTTTTGAGACTCTAGTAGATGTGTACTTCGGTTCACAAAATGTAACTCAATTAAACGGTCAAGGAAATGACAGAGGTCCTCAATATAGATCTATCATTTTCTATCAAAGTGACGAACAAAAGAAAATCATAGATAATAAAATCGCAGGGCTCAACAAAGAGCTCGCTCCTGAAAAGGTAGCTGCAGAGGTTATGAAGTTCGAAAAATTTTGGGTAG
Source organism: uncultured Saprospiraceae bacterium (assembly GCA_938022165.1). Taxonomy (GTDB): domain Bacteria; phylum Bacteroidota; class Bacteroidia; order Chitinophagales; family Saprospiraceae; genus JALZVN01. Next base: position 7,308 of record CALIEI010000119.1, read on the forward strand.
GTGAAGATTATCACCAAGATTATGAAAAACTACATCCCAATCAAGGATATATTAGAGCAGTATCTGTTCCAAGATTGAAGAGATTTCAAGCGAAGTTTCCTCACTTGATAAAACAAGATGCGCATTAATTAAAAGATATAAATCGGTTAAATTCGGGTGCCTTCAAGCTGTTAAGCTTGGGGGCATTTTTTTTGGGGACGTGGGCCGAGTATATATTTCTTATCTTGGATTAACAAAAACAAGATAAGCTATGGAAAAATACAATGGCAGGTACCGTATCCCCTCCGCTCGTGCGCCTTGGAAAAACTATGCTGATCAAGGGGCTTACTTTGTCTCTATAAACACAAAACATCGTGCTCACTTTTTCGGGCATATCGAAAATGGCATCATGTGCTTATCCAAAATCGGATCTATCGCCTACAATGAATGGCTCAATACACTGTCCATACGACCTGATATGAATCTCACACTCCATGCTCATGTGGTCATGCCTGACCACTTCCACGCTGTCCTATCTATCGGGGCAAATGTGTACAATGATGGGGTCGGGATGGGCCGGGATCTAGGTGTGGATGACGATCGTGGCATGGATCTGGATCTGGGTATGGATCGGGATCTAGGTAAAGACGCATTGCAATGCGTCTCTACGCCACTCCCGCTATCCACACCCACGCCACCCGCGACACCATCCACCTCATCCGCCTTCGGGCCACAACGAAAAAACCTCGCCGCAATCATGCGCGGATACAAATCTACCGTAACCGTCCAATCTCGAAAAATAAACCCCAACTTTGGATGGCAAACGCGCTACCATGATCGAATCGTACCCGACCAACGGGCACTAAACAACATCATCAAATACATAAAAAATAATCCCGCAAAATGGGCAGAGAAGACTCGGTAAATCACCATATGAAAAGATAAGATCGCTGCAAAGACGCATTGCAATGCGTCTCAGTGACAAGATATGCATCTCCGCAGCGAGCAATGCTCTTCGCAGCGGGGCAATGCGTCTCAGTAACGGGCGAGGCGGTTCAGCCGGAGCCCTACATGGACAAGCGGTGGAAGTGGTATCGCCGCAGAGACGCATTGCTATGCGTCTTAGGGATGGTGGCATGCGTCTCTGCGACGATAGGAACGGACGACGCGGTCTCGAGTGAGCCCTTTGAATGCGCTAGCCTTAGTGAATGGTTCAAAAGGCGATCAAAGAGATGGCCCCAAAAAGGTAAACCAAACAAAAAATGGAGAGCTGAACTTACAACTCTCCATTTTTAAGGATAATTTCTAATCGTGGAACTAGCCACCAAAATCATCAAATGCAATATTTTCTTCAGGAACGCCTAACTCATCCAAGGTCTTGATAACACTTGCATTCATCATTGGAGGCCCGCAGAAGTAGTATTCTATTTCTTCTGGTTCTGGGTGATTCTTCAGATACTTTTCATAAGCAACACTCATGATGTATCCTTTGAATCCGTCTCCTTCATCTTCGATCGTTTCCATTTCCTTCCAGTTATCTTCTGGTAATGGATTATCTAATGCTACATAAAATTTGAAGTTAGGGAATTCTCTTTCTATCGCTCTGAACTCATCGATGTAGAACAACTCACGCTTAGTACGTCCCCCATACCAGAATGACACCTTACGATCAGTCGTCTTCAAGGTGTGGAACAAGTGAAATAAGTGCGAACGCAATGGCGCCATACCTGCACCACCACCGATATAAACCATCTCCTTCTTAGTCGGCTTGATGAAAAATTCACCATAAGGACCTGAGATAGTCACCTTGTCACCAGGCTTACGTGAGAATACATAAGATGAGCATACCCCTGGATTTACATTCATCCAGTTATTTGCTGCTCTATCCCATGGCGGCGTAGCGATACGAATATTAAGCATCACAATATTTCCCTCTGCAGGGTGATTGGCCATAGAGTAAGCTCTAAATTGCTCTTCCTCGTTAACCATCTTTAGCGGCCACAAATTGAATTTGTCCCACTCAGATTTGTACTTGTCCGCTCCAGCAGGATCTTTTGGACTCGGTGCGATATCCATAGTTTTGAAATCACAAGTGATCTCTGGCACATCAATTTGTATATATCCTCCTGATTCAAAATCTAAGGATTCTCCTTCTGGCAACTTCACTACAAACTCCTTAATAAAAGAGGCTACGTTGTAGTTACTCACCACTTCACACTCCCACTTCTTGATACCGAATATTTCTTCTGGAATACGAATCTCCATATCCTCTCTCACCTTCACTTGACAAGCTAGACGCAAACCTTCAGCCGCTTCTTTTCGAGTCATGTGGTTCATCTCCGTAGGAAGAACATCTCCTCCACCTGCATCAACGTGGCACTCGCACATTGCACAAGTTCCACCACCACCGCAAGCAGAAGGCAAAAAGATACTCTTAGTAGATAAAGCAGATAAAAGCGTTGCCCCCGGCTGCACTTCAATTGGATTATCTTTATCTCCGTTCACTACGATACTTACAGCACCTTGAGGGACCAATCTTTTTCTCGCTGCAATCAACATCAATGAAAGCAACAAGATGATGGTAACGAAGACCAAAAGTGCAAATATGATTACGTTAAAATCCATGTGTTATTTTTTTTCGAGCCAATATTATTAACTCATCCTATATTTGAAGCCATAAAAGTCAGAATAGTAAATTCATCATTCATAACTCATAATTCATAATTTACTCTACTTCCCTGCTAAAGCCGCTGGATCGATACCCATCAAGCTCATAAATGCTACCCCCATCAAACCAGTAATCAAGAACGCCATACCTAAACCTCTTAGAGGAGCAGGAACTGCAGAGTACTTAATCTTCTCTCTGATCGCCGCTAATGCAAGAATGGCTAAGAACCAACCAACTCCTCCACCTAAACCAAATGCAACAGACTCAGAAAAGTTGTATTCTCTAGCTACCATAAACAAAGATCCACCCAAAATCGCGCAGTTCACTGTTATCAAGGGCAAGAATATACCCAATGAGTTATATAATGAAGGTGAAAACTTCTCGATAACCATCTCAACCAGCTGTACCATAGAGGCAATCACGGCAATAAAGAGTATGAATCTCAAGAAAGTTAAATCAGTTCCAAGGATACCCGTATCACTCAACAAATAAGTTGTGATCAACCAGTTGATCGGCATAGTGAATCCCAATACGAAGATTACCGCCAAACCTAAACCAAAAGCTGTTTTTACTGACTTGGATACCGCAAGGAATGAACACATCCCTAGGAAGTAAGCCAATACCATGTTTTCGAAAAACGCAGCTTTGAGAAATATATTTATAAAACTATCTAATAGTAACATGACTAATGTTTTCTTAATTATTTAATTGGATGGATTGCTTATGAAACGTCTACTAAATTCGGGAATCTAGCGCGTTGGATCCAGATCAAAATCGCAATGATAAACATAGCTGCTGCTGGCATCACCATCAAGTTGTTATTTACATACCATCCAAAAAGGAAGCTGTCTACTGTGTTGATCAAATAATCATCTCCAGCTCCAATTATATTTAAAGCGATTGGTGTACCTGCAAATAAAGTCCCCTTACCGAACAACTCTCTAAAGAAAGCGATGATCAAAAGGATAGCTCCATAACCAAGTCCATTACCTACTCCATCCAAAAATGATCTCCATGGATCATTCGCCATAGCAAAGGCTTCTAGACGCCCCATGACAATACAGTTGGTAATGATCAGTCCAATATAAACGGACAGTTGCTTGTACACTGTAAAACTAAAAGCCTTAAGCGTAAGCTCCACAATCGTCACTAAGGCAGCAATAACTACCAACATCACGATCATACGAACTGAATTAGGAATGTACTTTCTCATCAATGAGATGATCAGTGAACTAAATGCACATACAAATACCACGGCTACAGATATAACCAATGAAGGAAATACCAAGGAGGTAACTGCCAATGCAGAACATATACCCAACACCTGTACAGTAATTGGATTGTTCTCGTTTAAAGGATCAGAAATAAGTTTACGTTCTTTTTTTCCAAACGCAAATCCTTCTTTTTTCTTTTCCGCTACTGCTGTTTCAGCCATTTTAAATTTATTTTAAGTTCTACGTAAATAGAATTCTTATTCTTGAATTATTTCTTTTGTAAGTA
>CALIEI010000120.1 GCA_938022165.1 uncultured Saprospiraceae bacterium
CCGCTGTATCCCGAGGCAGTAGAGTAGTAGAGACGCAAAGCATTGTGTCTCTACTGCTGCTCTACTGCATCGGGATGCCGCTACCACCACTCACTTCTGCGCGCTCCGCTTGCAGGCTTTTAAGCCTTCGGCTTAGCGCAAATATTGATTTCGAATTTAGCGTTAATTGCTAATTAAATCTTCGAGGCATTGCCTAAGTGAAACATATATCTAATTTTTGGTAAACTTGTGGTGATACCCTTAGCTGTCTCTAAATCAAAATGACAAAAAAGCACCTAAAACAAGATCAAAGAGACAAATTGTCACGCAAATCCCTCTCCTTCAGGACTTAATGACATAAATTTTATTCAAAATTGGAATGGTACAAGGCTTGATGTATACACATCGTAACAAAAAATATACAAAGAGATGAATGTAAATAAGTTGACGATTAAGTCACAAGAGGCGCTTCAGCAAGCACAATTTATCGCTGGAGAGCATCAGCATCAATCTGTAGAACCTGTGCACCTATTGCGTGGGATGTTGAGTGTGGATGAGAATGTAATTCCATTTTTATTTAAAAAATTGGGCGTGCATCCGGGGAAGGTAGAGAGTGGTGTGGATGAGTTGATCAAGTCGATGCCTAAGGTGAGTGGTGGTACGCAAGTGTATTTCTCAAGAGAGTCAGGTACGATGGTGTACAAGGCAGAAGCGAATGCAAAGAAGAAAGGAGACGAGTATGTTTCTCTGGAACATCTGTTATATGCATTGATGCAAATAAAGTCCAAAGCGACACAGCTGCTAAAAGATGCAGGAGTTAAAGTAAAGGATTTAGAAAAGGCCATAGCAGAATTGACTAAAGGTAAAAAAGGAAATTCTTCTAGTGGTGAGGCTACTTACAATGCGCTAGAAAAATATGCTATCAATCTCAACCAAAAAGCGACTGCTGGAAAATTAGATCCAGTGATCGGTCGTGATGAGGAAATTAGGAGACTGCTGCATATCCTAGCAAGAAGAACTAAGAACAATCCAATACTCATAGGTGAACCAGGCGTAGGTAAGACAGCAATTGCTGAAGGGCTAGCGCATAGAATCGTAAGTGGGGATGTACCAGATGATATAGCGGATAAACAAATCTATGCACTCGACATGGGTGCCTTGATCGCAGGAGCAAAATATAAAGGCGAATTTGAAGAGCGGCTTAAGGCGGTTGTCAATGAAGTGACCTCAGCAGAGGGCGATTTGATTTTGTTCATAGATGAGATTCATACCCTAGTCGGTGCTGGTGGAGGACAAGGCGCCATGGATGCGGCCAATATCTTGAAGCCTGCTTTGGCTCGTGGAGAGCTGCGTGCCATCGGGGCGACTACGCTCAATGAGTATCAAAAATATTTTGAAAAGGATAAAGCACTAGAAAGAAGATTTCAAGTGGTAATGGTGGATGAGCCGAATGAAGAAGATGCCGTTTCGATATTGCGTGGACTCAAAGAACGCTACGAGTCGCACCATAAAATCAATATCAAAGATGAAGCTATTGTAGCCGCAGTACAATTATCACAGCGATACATCACAGACCGATTTTTGCCAGATAAGGCGATAGACTTGATGGATGAAGCAGCTGCACGCTTGCGAATGGAAATGAACTCTATGCCAGAAGAGTTGGATACTTTGGAGCGCCGTATTCGTCATTTGGAAATTGAGCGTGAAGCTATGAAGCGTGAAAAAGATGAAGTAAAGATTAGCAAACTGAATGAAGAGTTGGCCAACCTGGAAGAAGAGCGCAATGGACTCAAGTCACAGTGGGAGAGTGAAAAGCAAATCGTGCTAGGCTTGCAAGAGAAGAAAATTGAAATTGAAAATTTGCGCCTCCAAGCTAAGACCTTAGAACGTGAAGGAAAGTTTTCTGAAGTTGCTGAAATTCAATATGGAAAATTGCCTGCATTGGAAAACGAATTGGAAAGCTACAAAAAGCAGATTGTAGAATTACAAAATAAGGATTCTCAGATGGTCAAGGAGGAGGTAGGTGCTGAGGATATTGCTGCCATAGTAGCCAAGTGGACAGGAATCCCAGTGAGCAAGATGCTGCAAACAGAGAGGCAAAAATTGATTCACCTAGAGCAGGAGATACATCAGCGTGTAGTAGGACAAGATGAAGCTGTGACATTGGTAGCGGATGCAATCAGAAGATCACGTACTGGCCTTGGCGATAAGAAAAAACCAATTGGATCTTTCTTATTCTTGGGTACTACAGGTGTAGGTAAAACAGAATTAGCAAAGGCTTTGGCGGAGTATCTTTTCGATGATGAAAATCTCATGACGCGGATAGATATGAGCGAGTATCAGGAGAAGCATAGCGTGTCAAGATTGTTGGGCGCGCCTCCTGGATACGTTGGTTATGATGAAGGTGGTCAATTGACGGAGGCGGTGCGTCGCAAACCATATTCTGTTGTGCTCTTGGATGAAATCGAAAAAGCGCATCCTGATGTGTTCAATACTTTGCTTCAGGTGTTAGATGACGGACGACTTACAGATAACAAAGGTCGAGTGGCCAATTTTAAAAATACGATCGTGATCATGACTTCCAATTTGGGTTCTGATCTAATTCGAGATGAGTTTGAAAACTTGACAGATACTAATAGAGCCGCAGTGATTGAGCGATCTTCACAAAAAGTATTGGGTCTATTGAAGCAGTCTTTGCGCCCAGAGTTTTTGAACCGTATCGATGAGGTGGCCATTTTTGAACCACTATCTCGCAAGCATATACGCGACATCGTTAAGATTCAATTGGACTTGTTGCGAGAGGAGCTGAAAGAAGAGGAGATCGACCTACGTTTTTCCGAGCAGGCGATCAAGTACTTAGCTGAAGCGGGTTACGATCCTGAGTTTGGCGCGCGCCCAGTGAAGCGTATCATCCAAAAGAAAGTGCTCAATACTTTGTCAAAAGAATTATTGCATAACCGTGTTCAACGCGGAAGTCAGATCATGTTGGATGCCTTTGAGGATGAGTTGGTATTTAGAAAGCCGAGGGAGAGTGAGTTAGTTGAGCAGTAGATTTTTCTTCGTAGTGAATAATAGTAAAAATCCTTGTTCGTTTCGAACAAGGATTTTTTTGTTTTATAAAGCTGAAATTGAGTTCATTAATAAATGTTTAGCAATTGCTTATATTGTTATATTTACTTCACTTAAATTGTTAATCAATCATCCAAAATATGTTTCTACCACAAGATCGTATGATCTATCTTTTTGTAAGTTTATTTCTATTATGCCAAGTAACCATGATTGGGCAATCGATCAAACAAGAAAAAATGGAAGCTTTAAGCTTTATGGTAGGAGACTGGGTTGGTACTTCCAAAGTTATTAAAGATGGAAAAGTTGACAAAGAAGTGCCTGCTTTTCAAAAAATAAGTTACGATTTAAATAAACACATCATAGTAATAGAGTTGCAATCAGAATTGCTACAGCTCCATACGATCATCTATTACGATGAGGAATCAGGTCAATATATTTATAATCCCTATTCAGAAAAAGGTGTAAGAAAATTACCAGCCCATCTCAAAGATGGAAAGTTTGTTGTCTCTGCCAGTGAAACAAATAGATTTGTATTTAGTCGCACCTCAAAGGATACTTTTCAAGAATACGGCGAACGATATAAAGAGGGAAAGTGGACGAGGTATTTTGAGGATAGCTTTAAGGATA
>CALIEI010000121.1 GCA_938022165.1 uncultured Saprospiraceae bacterium
CCTACTTTCCTACCAACACATTGCAGTTTTCAATTCAAATCGGTATCTTGGAGAAAACCAAATGAAAAAATGATCAAATTACTCATCGCAGATGATCATAAAGTACTACTCGACGGCTTCCTATCTATCTTCGAAAAGGAAACAGATATACAAGTAGTCGCCACCGCAGAAAATGGCTTAAAGGTACTAGAGCTTCTAAAGGTAAACGAAGTAGATATTTGCCTATTGGATATCAATATGCCAGAACTCAATGGCGTACAGACCTGTAGAAAGATCATGAAAGAATACCCCTCCCAAAAAGTAGTAGCCCTAAGTATGTACAAACAATCTAGTTTTGTCAAGCGAATGAAGCAAAATGGTGCTAAAGGCTACCTACTAAAAGATGATTCAGCTGAAGAAATGCTAAAAGCGATTAGAGTAGTGCATGAAGGAGGAGAATACTACTCTAAGCAACTTACAGATCTATTGCTTAGCAGCATCTTGGACGGAAAAAGTATAATGCAAGCAAAAATCACTAGCCGCGAATTAGAAGTACTGAACCTACTTGCCGAAGGATTTACGAATCAAGAAATTTCAAAGAAATTGTTTCTAAGTGAGCATACGATTATTTCTCATAGAAAGAATCTTATCTCCAAGCTTCAAGCAAAAAATAGCGCTGAGCTGGTTAAAATCGCCATGGAAAAGGGGCTTATTTAGGGTATTATTTTATCCCCATTTATAGTGATTTTCTAATTTCATATTTTAGGGTATAACATTCTTTCTCTATTAATAAGATATTGGACTGTCATAGACAAAAGAATATAAAGCTGAGAGTACAGGCTCCGATGGTGTCTGTACTCGATTTTAATCAAGCAAATTTGAATCTCTTTTGAAAATGAAAAAACCAAACTAAAAAAATGCGTCCACTTCAAAAGCTATACTTGTTTGTTTTTGCATTTGCCTTCATTAACATCGGAGACCAAATTGCTCAAGACAATTCCACACTTGATCGTCATCCAAGTACGGATAGTTTATTTTCTGAAATAAAAAATGCAAAAGAAGACACCTTAAGATTAGATCTCTATGATGATATCATACGTGCTAACCTGTATTACGATTTAGAACTATCAAAAACTTGTGCAGACACCTCCCATAAGCTAGCCCTACAGCTAGGTGAAGATTACTATATAGCCAACAGTTACCATCAATATGGACTCTACTATAGATTCACAGGCAATGTGGACTCCTCCTTGTACTTTTTTAATAAAGCACTAGAAGTTTTTGGGCCAACAGAAGACGAAACCAAAATGACCGGCACCCTTTTCAATATTGGAGTGCTTCAAGTAACAAAAGGAGAACATGACAAAGCATTAGAGTGCTTTTTAAAATTAAAAGACATTTATGAAGATTCTGGAAACTTGAACAGTCTTTGCCAAACCTATAGTTCAATTGGTTCAACCTTGTTAGAAATGAAAGAATTCGAACAAGCCTTACCTTATTTAGAGAAGGCGGTGCAAATTGCGAATCAAATTGAAAATAAACTATCTCTAGCCATTGCACTTGGAAACATTCAATCCCTTTATTCAAATTGGGATAAATTTGACTTGTGTGTAGAGTATGGAAGACAAGCTTTAAAAGTTGAGCAGGAATTGGGTGGTGCCGGAGGAATTGGCTTTGTTAGTAATATCTTGTCTACATGTTTTAGAAAACAAAGCGAATTAGATTCGGCCAGATACTATGCAGAAGTAGCCGTCAACGCTCTCGAAAAAGGTGGCGAAGCAGTACACCTTAGTGAGGCTTATTCTGTCGTGGGGAATCTAAATAATGAACTTAAAAATTATGATGAGGCTATCTCTAGTTTTAAGAAATCAGAAGCAATAAACGAAAAAGGAGAGTATGGTAGAATGAAGCTAATGACTTACGAAGGCTTATACACGGCTTATGAATTGAAAGGAAACGACAAGAAATCACTAGAGTATTCTAAAAAATTCATCTCACTTGCTGATAGTATTTTCACAAAAGATAAAATTCAAGCGATTTCCGAAATGGAAGCAAAATATCAAGGAGCAAAAAAAGATGCGCTCTTGGCAACAAAAGAATCGACCATTGCCAAACAAAAAAGTCAAAGAAATAATCTCATCGGAGGCCTATTTATACTTGGCTTAATCTCCATTGTCTTATTCTTAAGGTTCAAGAGTCGACAAAAGATTGCAAGCCAAGAAATTGAACTACTAAAGAAAGAGAGAAAATTATTGTCTATCGATTACATCGTGCAAGGGCAAGAAGAAGAACGCAAAAGAATCGCCCAAGATCTACATGACGGGCTTGGCGGTATTTTATCCACTGCCAAGCTACAAATGAAAAATATTCAAGCAGAAATTGAAAAATTAGAAAGCCTTAGCTTAGTCAACAAAGCAGAACTTTTGATTGACAATGCATACAATGAAGTTCGACGCATATCGCACGACATGATGCCTGGCGCATTAGTTAATCTAGGTCTTTTTGCCGCCGTTGAAGATCTAGCTGAGCAAGTAAGCCTCAAAGAATCGCTATCCATCAAAACCCAGTGGTATGCCTCTGACGAAGATATTCAAAGCAAAGACCAGAGCATCATTTATAGAATCGTACAAGAAGTCATCACGAATGCAGTAAAGTATTCGCAAGCAGGTAATATGCTAATCCAAATGACAAGAACAAACGATACTTTTAATCTGACCATCGAAGACGACGGAATTGGTTTTGATATTGAAAAAACTACTTCTCAAGGTCTAGGCATCAAAGGAATAAAATCAAGGGTAGACTACTTAAATGGAGAAGCGGAGATTATATCCAGACCTGGTAAAGGAGTATGTTATGAAATTACTATTCCTGTCAAGTAACTGAAATCATAAAACCCAGTCTTCAAATCGTCAATAAAAGTGACGTGCGAACCATGTTTGCACGTCATTTTTGATTGATATTCTATCAAGCCCTAAAGAAGATACACTTGGCAAAAAAATTGAATGTATAAGCTTGCTATAAAACTATTATAAAAAAAATACCCTCCAATATGATTAGAAAATTACTTACCCTTATCATTTTAATTTCATTTACTTCATTATTTGCTCAAGACTTTGATCGTTATGATCTTGAGAGTCGCACAGAAGTTTATACACCATTGACGAATGCGACCGTAGCATTAGGTGGCGACTCAGACTGGGCTGACTTTTATTCAGGATTTCAAGCTGAATCAGAGTTTGCATTTGAAATATTTGGCGAAACACATAATGGCATATTCAACTTCTTATCTCAGAATATTCTTGTAGGTTCAGGTTTTGACTATTATAATTACGACTATGAAGCACTACTATCCATCTTCATTCCTTACGGTCCGCAATTTGAAAATAGAGCTCAGATCGCTGGAAACGATCCATCTATGATTCGTTTTGAAACAGTAGGAGAACCAGGTTCTAGAATTTTTAAGGTAGAATACGCAAATACAGGTTTCTTTATTGAACAAGACGAACTAGGAACTTCTGATATGTTTGCCAACATGCAGGTATGGATTTATGAAGGTTCTACTTGTATAGAATATCACTATGGCCCGACAAATATTACAGATGAAGAATTAATATTAGATGGAGAACCAGGATTCGTTGCTGGAATTATTGCGACTACCATTGAAGGTTTTGGATACGGAGAAGCTGAATATATAATCCTGGCAAATGGAGATGCTTCAAATCCCACTGAATTCGAAATAAATTTAGGTGACGATTATGACGACGATACAGAGGGCTTCACAACTAGCATTCCAACGGAAGGTATGGTCTACAGCTTTTGCCCTGAAGGATCTTCTGTTAGCACTAAAAACGCTATCATTGAATTAGATTGGAATTTATATCCAAACCCGGTAGAGAGTACGCTTACCCTAGATTTTAACAATTTAGATCAAGGTCAGTATACGTTGCATTCTATGGATGGCAAGTTAATCACTGAAGGACCAGTGGTAGCAGATCAAACTACTATCAATGTAAACAACTTGGCTGCTGGTCACTATATCACAAAAGTCACTACCGAGGAAGGAATTAGTGTGAAGCGTTTTTTCAAGGCAAACACAAGCAGATAAGTATAATATAAATAAGAAATATAAAGCCGAGTTGATGTCAAAATCAACCCGGCTTTTTTAGTCTTAGGGAATGAAACGACTTTTTAGATAGGTAGAAATACTTAAGAAAACAGTAATTTTAATTTTATGAAACGTATTCAAATTTTATCTATAGTCTTAGTTCTTGGCTTTACATGCCTTAATGCCCAAGACCAATATCACAACAATATTCAATCTACGCTAGCACAAGAATATAATGCTACAGGAGGTGCATGGTTATTTTCTGATAATGAAATAGATAATAACAATACCGATCTCCAATGGGGAGCTGACATATCACAAGCACCCATCAATGGACAAATATTCTCTTCTAGTATTCTTGCTGAAGTTGAAATGGCAGGTCAATTTCCATGGGATGCGGGGATATTCAACAAAAGTCAAGTAGCCATCGGAGCCGGAGACCTCATCTTTTGCACCTTTTTTGCAAGGACTACAAATGGACCTGGAAAAACGAGTGTAATCATAGAACATGAAACTACATTTGAAAAAGAATTTTTCTTTGAAGCAAATCTTCCTTCCGAATGGACGCAGTTTTTTATCAAATTCGTTTCGCAGGATGATTATGAAATTGGTGAATTAAATTTCGGATTTCAATTTGGTACAGATATAAAGACCATTCAGATTGGCGGCTTTACTGCATTAAATTTTGGCACAAACGCTACTTTTGATCAACTACCTATCGACATACATAATGACAAGTATGGAGGCTATGAAATCGATGCCCCATGGCGTAGTGAAGCAGCTCAACGTATAGAAGATCTCCGTACTGCTCAGCTTACTATTGAAGCTGTAGATGAAAATGGACAAGCCATTCAAAATGGTAGTATTGACGTTCGCATGCAAGAACATGAATTTCATTTTGGGACCGCTGCCGTCGCTTGCCGTTTTGCAGAAAATTCTTGTCACAATGAAACCTACCAATCTAAATTGGAAAACCTAGATGGAGAAGGTAAGGGCTTCAATATGATCGTATTTGAAAACGACACCAAGTGGCCAAATTGGGAAAATGAATATTCACAAAGCACAAGAGCGGAAGTAGTAAAGGCTACTACATGGGCCAGTGAACGCAGCATAGACGTGCGTGGGCATACTCTAGTATGGCCTGGAAACAGTACTCTTCCAGATGATGTAGCAGCATCAGATGACATTGATTATATAAGTGAAAGAATAAATGGGCATATAGAATCTATACTCAACTATCCCGGAATAAAAGACAATATTATTGAGTGGGATGTACTCAATGAAATTGTAACCAATCGTGACCTCGAAGCAAGATTCGCAGGCCAAGCCAACTTCGACACTGGTAGGGAATTATATAAGCTCATTTTCGACAAAGCAAAAGCAGAAGCTCCAGAAATAAAATTATTTCTTAACGACTTTGTTACCCTTTCTGTAAATGACGGACCGACCGCTGGTTTTTATATGCAGCTAAAAGAATTTCTTGAAGAATTGATTGACGATGGAGCCCCAGTGGAAGGACTAGGCTTTCAAGGTCATATTGGAACCTTTCCCAATTCTATTTTAGACGTAGAGGCAACTCTAGATGACTTCTATAATTCTTTTGGCTTGCCTGCTAAGATTACAGAATTTGATCTTCCCGACACCGTTTCAGAAGAACTTGCTGCGCAATACTTAAGAGATTTTATGACTATGGTTTTTTCTCATCCAAGTATGGAGGGTTTCTTGTTTTGGAGTTTTTGGGATGGTGCTACCTACAAAAATCCAGGAGCAAATTTATTTAGACAAGATTGGTCCATGACGCCAGCGGGAGATGCTTTTGTAGATTTACTTTTTGAAGAGTGGTGGACAGATGAGCAAGCAGAAATAGAAAACGGATTAGCTAGCCTACAAGCATACAAAGGCAGATATGAGATCGCCTATCAGTGCAACGGCGTCTTGGTAGAAGAAGAAATAGAATTGACAAGTGACACTACCCTACAAATTGTATGCGATAATCTCAGCACCTTGGTCATCGATGATTTCACAAAGCGTTATGCTGTTTTTCCAAATCCAAGTACCGGAGAAGTGAAAATTACACGCAACGCAACTAAGGCAGCAGAGCTTCAAGTCTTTAATCCTCTTGGCCAACTGATATTAAGCAAAGAAGTCAGTGGCTCTGAAACCAGCGTACAAATTGATCAAGCAGGGCTCTATACATTGACACTTGATGGGCATAGTAAAAAGGTGTTGATTCAGTAAAAGATTGCATACAAGTAAGAGAAGCAAACTTCGCTGCCGCGCACCGTGACTCAGTTTCACGCAGAGTACGCTGAGGCAAAGCTAACATGTACCACGCAGAGGACGCAGAGCTTTTCTTACGTGTTCCTAGATCAATAAACTTCCCATTGTGCAAGATCAACTCTGAGATCTCTGCGTGTTTTAAACTCTGCGAACTTTGCGTGAACCGCACATGTAAGAGATGCAAACTTCGCTGCCGCGAACGAACAAGTAAGAGAAGCAATCCAAGTTCGCAGCGCTTTTCAATGAAAAATACCTACTTTTGCATAACGAATAAATAACATATATATCTCATGAAGAATATCTATTTCCTACTGATTGCATTGATTCTATTCTCTTGTGACCCTACCAAAAAATTGATCACAGAAGAAATCGAATACACTGATCTGGATACCATGGTTATCACTGCACCAAAACCAGACGCCCTCAAAACCAAAGAAGAATTTGCACTTCCTCGCTACACCCCAACATACACTTTAACAAATGATCTAGTACACACCAAACTAGACCTCCGATTTGATTGGCCAAAGCAACAAGTAAAAGGAATAGCAACGCTTACACTCAAACCATACTTTTATGATACGGACAAGTTAGAGTTAGATGCTAAAGGCTTTGATATCTATAGCATCAAGATGGGTGGCAAAGAATTGCAGTATGAATATGATCAAGAAAAACTGCAAATAAAACTGGACAAGACCTACACCAAAGAACAAGAGTATACGATCACCATCGACTACCTAGCGAAGCCTACGGAGCAAGGCGGACAAGGCGGCTCTGCAGCCATCATGTCTGACCAAGGTCTATTCTTTATCAATCACGATGGAGCAGACTCCGAAAAGCCGATGCAGATTTGGACACAAGGGGAAACCGAGTGGAACAGTCGATGGTTCCCTACGATTGACAAACCCAATGAGCGTTGTACCCAGGAAATGATTCTAACGGTACAAGACAAATTCAATACACTTTCTAATGGGCTGCTCACTTCCTCAAAAAAGAATGCGGATGGTACGCGTACAGATTCTTACAAAATGGACTTGCCGCACGCACCCTATTTGTTTATGATCACGGTCGGAGAATTTGCAGTAGTGAAAGACGAATGGAGAGGTATTCCAGTAGAGTACTATGTAGAAAAAGAATACGAACCGCATGCAAGAAAAATATTTGCGCACACCCTTGAGATGTTGGATTTCTTTTCTGACAAGCTAGGTGTAAAATACCCTTGGCCTAAGTACAGCCAAGTAGTTGTGCGTGACTTTGTCTCTGGCGCGATGGAAAATACTACTGGTGTTATCTTCGGAGAATTTGTGCAGCTTACCGAACGAGAATTGATCGACAATCACAATGACAAAATCGTTGCACACGAAATGTTCCACCACTGGTTTGGTGATCTAGTAACATGCGAGTCTTGGGCCAACCTCACGATGAACGAAGGTTTTGCCAACTACTCAGAGTACTTATGGATGGAACACAAATACGGAAAAGACGCCGCTGACTATCACTGGTACGAAGAAGCCAACGGCTACTTTGGTGAAGCTGCCGGCAGTATACATCCACTCGTTTATTTTGGTTATCGAGACAAGGAAGATATGTTTGACGCGCACTCCTATAACAAGGGAGGTTGCACCATCCACATGCTGCGCAACATGGTAGGCGACGAGGCATTCTGGGCAGCGCTCAATCTATACCTTACGACCAACCAATACTCTTCTGTGGAAGCGCATGACTTGAGATTGGCTTTCGAGGAAGTGACTGGACAAGACCTCAATTGGTTTTTCAATCAATGGTTCTTTTCTGCGGGGCACCCACTTTTAGAAGTTGAGACCGACTACAATGCCACAGCTGGGAAGCTAACGCTCAAGCTAGAGCAAGTGCAAAACACAGATCGTGCGCCGGCTATTTTTGACATGCCGATAGATGTTGATATTTATATCGGTAAGCAAAACCCTAGACGCGAATCTGTACGCATGAATAAGCGCTATCAAGAATTCACTTTTGCTGCAACAGAAAAACCAATGTTGGTGAACGTCGATCCTGATCACGTTTTATTGAAGCAAATGAACTACGCTTTGACAGATGAGGAACTTGTTTTTCAATATTTCAATGCACGCAATTTTCTAGATCGCTACAAGCCAGTGGAGGCGCTTGTAGAAAGTCGTACGCCAGGCTCAGCAGATGTGTTGAACCACGCTTTGAAAGATGACTTTTATGTTATTCGTGGGCTAGCTGCACAAGAAGCAGACCTTAGTAATAAAGAGGTAGCCGCACTGCTCCAAAAGATGGCACTGGAAGATCCGCACTCTCAAGTTCGTTCTGCAGCAATCACTTCACTTGCTGCGACGGGAGACAAAGCTTACCTACCTATTCTCAAGCAAGCGATCGAAAAAGATCAGGCCTATCCGGTCATCGGCACTGCACTAGAGGAGATGGTTTTGCTCGACAAGGAAGAAGCCATGAACTTTGTAGGTACACTGAAAAATATTGACAATGGCGACATCATCGCTTCTATTGGTAATATTTATGCGAGCAATCGCAATACAGATCACCTCGACTTTTTTGAGAACAACCTCAATAAAGTAGATGGATATGACGCCATAGATTTTCTTGGCAACTACCTCATGTTATCCATCAACAAGGGAGATAATGAGCGCGCACAAGCAGTCAACACTTTGCAGAATTTAGCACTAGATAGCTCACAATCCCTTTGGAGAAAATTAGGAGCTACTAAAAACTTAGCAGACCTCGGCAATGAATATCAAAATCAAGCGAATATCACCGACGACGCTTCCCGCAAATCACGCATGCAACAGTTTGCACTTGAGCTAAAAGATATAGTTACGAAGATCAAGCAGACAGAGACCAATTCTCAATTGACAGAAATCTATCAGCAGTTTTAAGATAAAAATTTGGGCGATCCCCTCCTCCAGTGCACCAGGCTTTGGCGGAGGGGCGAGAATGTAATTTTATTGGATAGTCAATTAAAAAATGAAAAACGTAATTTATTTAATTTTAGTGATGTTAATTATCAGTTGTTCTAATGAGTCGAATGATATTGGAAAACTGAGTACTCTTTCTCAACATTTGAAAATTGATGAAGTTAAAGACTATTTGCCGAATTCATACTTTGAAGAAGTAGCGATAGTGTATAAGAACAATATTGGTGAAGAGCTTACATTGAATGTAAGTTCTAATGAATCTATAACCGAAGCAACTTTTGAAGATATCAAATATCGATCTGATCATTTTGAAGTTACTTTGTACGACCCTGAAAATACAAGTTTTCAAATTGTGTTAACAGGAAGCGCTAATCATACTTCTGCGGGAGTGTCCGTTTTTCTAGGTGGAATTCTGATGCCATTCAATGATAGCGGTACAACTTGGAGTACAGTAAGATTTAATAATGGAGAACCTATTATTGTTCTTGGAGATGATTTCAATGAAACTATCGTTTTAAATGATCGAGAGTTCAAGGACGTTTATGTAGCAATCGGCAAACAGGGCTTTGAGCAATTTGAGGCATATTCTGAATTAGATATTAATTCAAAGGAAGGAGTTGTTGCATTTAGAGATGACATGAATGAACTTTGGGTATATGATAGGATAGAAAAATAGAAAGCAGTTTTAAGATAAAAATTTGGGCGATCCCCTCCTCCAAGGCACCCAGCTTTGCAGGAGGGGCGGGCCATCCGTTTGTACTTAGCAGCCTAGACACTTATTCAGTATGTGGCTGACTAGTATTCGCTCATCACTCATCCGTCGCCAGCCACTACTTCATTAAGTCTCCAGTCTACTGCGTATCACTTCTGTCCCTATCGCGATAAAACATTGCTCTTCCATTAAAAAACATAAAGACTTTTCTCTTTCAAGTCGCACAGGCACGCCTCTATCGAGTCGCACAGCTTATGTGATTCTTCTGTGTCTTATGTGGTTCAAAAAGAGAAACACATAAGGGATCATAAGTAACATAAGAGCACATAAGTTTATTCACGCCTCTCGGGAGTCGCACAAGCTTATGGTTCAAAAAAGCCTTGCGCATCCTGCAAAACACACACAGTGCATAAAGAAAACAAAGTGCACCTAGTCCCTCATGAAAAGCGCTGATTTTCAGTGGTAACAGCATAGTATTCTCATAAATCGAGAATATTAACTTCACCCATCTCGTTCTTAGCGACACAATTTCCCAATATAAGAGATGATCGGCCGTATAATTGTAGAACAATAATTAATAATGAAAATCTGAAATCATGAAAAATTTATTTTTTGCAATAGTAGTCTCAAGCATCCTTTTATTTCAAAGTTGCTCACCTAACAGTGGCGCTGCGGTAGGTCTTTTACTTATCGCAATTGCTACTGGGAATGGTGATTTTTATGCTGGCGATTATGCCGAAACACCCTCCAGTATTGAAGACCCACTTTCTAAAAATTGGTCTATCGACAACAGTAATTTTGAGAATCCAATTCTTCACAATGAGTCTATAATCTATTTTGACAATGGAGTCCATTCGATAGATAAAAATTCCGGACAATCAAACTGGTCCGTGGACTTAGGCCCGATCAGTACTTTTGTACAACCAGTCCTACTAGACAACACCCTCTACTTTGTCCAGGATAATGAAATATATGTTATAGACCTTGGTGCCGGCCAACTACTTCACAAAATAGCTTGGAAAAGAAGGGAAGATATTTTCAGGAATTTCACCATTTTCGAAAATCGTTTATATGTAGTCGTTAAGCATAAGGAATTGGAATATTCAGCTATCGCGTCTAATGATCTTAGTACACTAGACAGCGGTACATGGGACTATCACAGACTTGTGAAAAGCGAAGACCAAAATGGAGAACTTGATTTCATGTCTAAATGCCTAGTCAAGAAAAATGCAACGGGAGATTTACTTTTACTAACAGTAGTAGAAAGAGGAGACTTTTCAAATAGCATTAGCACCAGAACAGAATGGGTAGAAGCCTATAATATTACTAAAGAAGAAGTTGAATGGGCCACAGATCAAGCACCAGAGAGTTTAATAAGTAATCAGTTTTTCTTGCAAGATCAAAATTTTGTCCTCCGTGGAATTAACTTTTTGTGGAATTTAGATGCTGATACTGGTACAGAAAATTGGTTACACGTAACTAGCGCACACATCTTTGATGTCACCGTTGCTGATAGAGTTTTATTTTACGACGATATAGTCTTGTTGATAAACGACAGCCAATTAATCACAGCCTATGATATAAAAACAGGAGGGAAAAAGTGGGTACTGAATCAAAATGAGAACGGTAACGAAGGCATGCTTGAAGGCATCCTAAAAGGAACAGCGAATATCGTAGAGAACAAACTATACTACCTTTCTGCAAACGCTATTCTTGTAAGTGTAGATTTGGAACGTGGCCGCTACGAGACCTTTGAAGACAATATCATGTTTAGTGGTGGATTGATCGCCATTGATGAAAGTACCTTAGTAGGTCGGCCCAATTATATCAACGCAACCCAATTGGTTTCTTTCAACGTCGATTTCTAAATACATTTTTTTTTAAGACGGAGAGTAGTGCTTGCTATCTCACCTAGTCGTTTTATAATTATTAACAAAAAAAATTAAATATCATGGAGGCAATAACAATAAATAGTTTATTCAGAAATACAATCAAAGGATTACTCATTTTTTTAATCCTACCTGTAAATCTAGTACTTGGACAAGTGCCAATTGAAGATGTAGCACAAGGAGAAACCGTCACTATCCAGATGGAAAATGGAGAAGAATTTAACGGTGAACTTATCAATAAAGATGAGAATGAATTAAGTCTAAAAACAGAGAATGGTCAAGTAAACTTGCTCGTGTCAAAGGTGAAAAAAATCAAAAAAGTAGATTACGACTTTTCAAAATTCCGTTTTGAAAACCCTAACAAGACACGTTACTTTTTTGCTCCTTCAGCAGTGCCTTTAGGCAAGGGAGAAGGATACTATCAAAATGTATTACTAACTGCCAATTCTGTAAACTATGGTATTACGAAAAACATCTCAATCGGTGGGGGAATCGAATTCATTAGCACCGTACTTGGTGAGCCAATTTGGTTTTTAAATCCTAAGGCAGGTTTTCCAATTGCTAAAAACTTACATGTTGGTGGTGGAGTATTATTGGCTGGAATAGGTGGAAATGGTGGTCTAGGACTGACCTATGGTGTAGTCACCTACGGCACTTCCGATACAAATGTATCCGTCGGCTTGGGAAGAAATTTCAAAGGTGGTGGCGGCACACCTATTGTTATCAGCGGTACAGCGAGGCTTAGTAATAATATTTCTTTACTAACTGAAAACTACATTTTACCTTTAGGTTTCGAAGGTGATAGATCTAGAGGAACTTTTGGTATACACGGTATCAGAATATTGGCTAAGAAAAACACTTTTGACATTGGAGCAATGGTTATTCCAGAATTAATTAATTTTATACCTGCGCTTCCTTATGTAGGATTCACTAGACATTTTTAGTTAGCACTTGCGCCTAAGCATACCACGTTCTAAAATAAATTAGGACGTGGTATTTTTTTCTTTGAATGCTGCCTTATACAAACAAGTCAAAAGCATCGCTCTTTCGGTAAAACACAAAGTGCCTAAAGAAGACAAAGAACACAGAAGCAACTCTCGCTCGGTAAAACACAAAGTTCACAAAGCCACCAAAGAACACATAGACTTTTGTGATTCGATCAAGTCGCGCGAGCATGCCTCTGTAGAGTCGCATAAACTTATGTGGTTCTTATGTGCCTAATGTGGTTCAAAAAAAGGAAACACATAAGAATCATAAGTAACCTAAGGGCACATTAGTTTTTTTCGCCTATATGGAGTCGGATAAACTTATATGGATCTTATATGTCTTTCTTATATGCGCTTATATGGTTCAAAAAAAACTCGCTCTTTCGGTGAAACACAAAGAACACAGAAGCAACTCTCTTTCGGTAAAACACAAAGAAACAAAGAGGACAAAGTGCACAAAGGCTCTTACCAGTCTATTGAGTCGCATAAACTTATATGAATCTTATATGTCTTTTCTTATATGCGCACGCCTCTATCCGAGTCGCACAAGCTTATATGGTTCAAAAAA
>CALIEI010000122.1 GCA_938022165.1 uncultured Saprospiraceae bacterium
CCTACTATGATTATTTTATCTTTTTTCAATTTCGTTACTTATTTCATTGTTGAAGAAGACTTTAGAAATTAGGCATTAGATTTTAGACGTTTGTTCTAATCAAGCCGTCTAACATCTAATGTCTAACATCTAATCCTATATTGAATTTAAAACATTGATTCTATAAGAGTTGGACATCCGTTGAATTTCTATTAATTCTTCAATGATAGGTTGAATTTTATCTTTTACAATCATTTCTGTGTCTATTGCTATCAAAAGCTGAGTTTCCAATTCAAAAGCTGAACCAATACTTATTTCAATAAATCGTGCAAAATCCTTTTTTGAAGTTCTACTACTGCCTTCTGCGATATTTGAAGGAATTGATACTGCAGAACGACGAATTTGTGAAATCAATCCATATTTTTCATTACTTGGTAGGGATCTACTTTCAAACATAAACCCTTTTAACCAATTTCATGCTTCTACGCCAAATTTCCAATTCCCTATAATTTCTCATTATTATCTAGTTTTATTTTTTAAAGAAGTTAGCTTTTAGACTTTAGACGTTTAGTTTTAATCAAGCCGTCTAACGTCTAACTTAATTCCTCTTTAAGAATCGTATAAAACAAAAACGCATCCTCAAAAGAATTATACAAGGGTACCGCAGAAACACGAATTACATCCGGCTCACGCCAATCCGCGATAACCCCGCTTTCCGTTATTTTATCAAATAGAGCCTTATTGGCATTCTTTACTTGTATAGACAGTTGAGAGCCTCTTTGGTTTGGATCACTGGGTGTAATTATATTAATCACATCATCCCCTAAGGATTTCACTAAGAATTCCATATAACCAGTTAGGGCAATGGCTTTCTTTCGTAGGGCAGGCATACCTACTTCATCGAATATCTTCAGCGAAGCCCACACAGCCGCCATGGCCATGATGGGAGGGTTGCTGAGTTGCCAAGCTTCTACGCTAGGAATAGGATCGAACGCATCCCGCATTTTAAAACGAGTTTCTTTATTGTGTCCCCACCAACCAGCTAGTCGAATCATGTCTTTATTATGGTGATGTCTTTCGTGTACAAATGCACCGCCTAGACCACCCGGTCCAGAGTTGAGGTATTTGTAATTGCACCATACCGCAAAGTCACAGCCTGAATCATGTAGCTGTAGAGGATAATTTCCAGCACCATGAGCACAGTCAAAACCTACATAAGCGCCAACGGCGTGTCCCCAAGCTGTTATTTTGTGAATATCAAAGTATTGCCCTGTGTAGTAGTTGGTATTGCCCAACATGATCAAGGCTAGTTCATCACCCAGATCATCTATCGTTTGCTTTATGTCTTCATGTCGTAAAAGCACTTCGCCTTCTCGGGCCTTGAGTTCTACCAAGCAATCCTTAGGATCTAAGCCTTGCATTCTGATTTGAGACTCCGCCGCGTATTTGTCAGAAGGAAAAGCATCGGCTTCGATGATAATTTTATTTCGCTTACCGTTTGGACGATAGAAGGAGATCATCATGAGATGCAGATTAACCGTCAAAGTATTCATGACGACTACTTCCTCAGACTTCGCACCAACGACTTTGGCCATAGCCTTAGTCAAAAATTCATGATAAGGTAGCCAAGGATTTTTTGCATGAAAATGTCCTTCTACTCCAAGATGTTTCCAATCTTGCAATTCTTGTTCCAGTGCATCTTTGGTGCTCTTAGGTTGGAGGCCAAGAGAATTGCCACACAAGTAGATATAGGGTTCTGCATTTTCTTGTAGCGGCATATGAAATCGATCTCTATATGCCTTTAATTCATCTTGACCGTCTAGTTCTCTGGCATAGTCAAGATCCAATTTATGTTCAGTTGCTAACATGCTTACACTTTGATTTTATCAGCAGTGACACGACCCAGAAATGCCTTATTGTCATCGCCACATATCCACTTGATCACATTGTCACACCAGATTTCTCTATGCTGTTGATCATTGATTACGCCTTCTTCGACTGCTAAGTCAAGTAGTTTTCCTGGGTAGGAAGACTGCGCTTCACTTTCCATTTCGCCCAACGGATAAGGATCATCTAGACCAAGTATGATTTGATCTGTACCTTGTTGTCTACGCACCATCAGGTCAAGTGAAAAAGTATCGTGTACCAAAGTATCAAAAAAGATATTAGGATGACCCACTGCTTTTCGTGGTCTAGTCATACCTTCAAATAAATCAGGACGTCCATCAAATCCTTGCGTACGTCGACCGATATTCAAATGATTGAGCTGTCCACCATGTGCAAAACAAACCCGGATATTCGGATACTTCTCGTATAAACCACTCAGGGTATAAAAGTGATATGCATCCGCACATTGAGCGATCATCCAGATCAGGTGAAATCGCCAAGCTGTATTTTCCAGTTGGATAAATTTTTCTCCATCATAGGGATGTATCTCAATGGCCAAATTTAACTCATTGGCCAATTCAAATATGGGAGCCGTTTCTTTATCGAAGATTCCTCTCCATGTACCGATAGAATCCATGTAGTGCGTAGGTAGACACAAAACCCTCAAGCCAAGTTCTTTTACACATCGTTCTATCTCCCAACATGCACCATCGATAAACCCAGCATGTACCACAAACCCACAAGTGAATTTTGTAGGGTGATCTTTCTGAACATTGGCATTGAAGTCGTTTTGAAAACGCAAGGCATATTTCATATCGCGGATGCGCAGTCCATTGCCATATAGTTGAGATAGATTCAATACCACGGCATGATCTATCTTGTTGCGATCCATCCACTCTAGTTTTTCATCTAGGAAAAAACTAGAATCCGTCACTGGTCGCTTCCAATTTTTTTGCAGCATGTGCTGCCTGTCCTCATCTATCCAAAAGATTTCTTTCTCTTTTAGATAAGCAGGAATCTGCTCTGGGTAGGGGAGCAAATGAGAGTGACCATTTATTCGAAGATGTTCCATAGGTTCGACTTGATTATTTTGGTGTAGGTTCTTTCATCACAACTCCACAATTATCGCAAGTCGTATGATCCTCTTCTTTATAAAATTTGTTAAATATTTTTGGAAGATCTGTTTCTATGTTTTCCAATGTGAATGGTTCTTCATACAATCTGTTGTTGCAGTTTTCACAAAACCAGGCTAGACCATCCTTCATGCCTTCAGATCTTTTTTGCTCGATCACTAGTCCAACTGTATTCTCACCTCT
>CALIEI010000123.1 GCA_938022165.1 uncultured Saprospiraceae bacterium
GTTATCTCATGAAACTGACTTGAACTTGTATTTCCTGTGATGATTGGTATCCAAGTGTTTAAATCATTTTCTAGTATTACCGATATCTCATAATCAGCATTTGTGCCGGGCTGCATTGTGGCAAAAATCGAATGCAACACGAACTCTTTAGGTAAAGTATCAGTGATGACAATATTATTAATCGAATTTAAACCCGAATTGAGCGGAGATATACCAAACTCGCCAAAGCCTCCTGGCATAATATTGAAAGCGAGATATTTGTTTACATCAAATTGTTCAACATAAGTATAATTGGTTTCTACATTATCAGATACTACGGTCATGGTATCTGCCTCTTCTGCAGATCCTGCATTAGAGGATTCGATATAGCCAGTATTGATCTTATCCTCAAAATCTGAGTCGCTTTCGACCACTACCTTAATCACTAATTGGCCCGTAGATCCAGAATCTAATCCAGTACCATTTCCTTGAGAGAAAGTTGCGGTAACAATATTGTTTGAGAAACTGATGCTAGTCCCTGGAGTAGAACTAGATGCTGCGATAAAAGCTATGCCTTCTGGAAGAGTATCTACGATGACCACGTCATCACAATGCTCGGTAAGGCCAACACAAGAATAATTTAGGATATAGTCAAACTCATCACTCCGATTTGCCACATTCACTGTAGACGCCTTGTCTATATTCACCTCTGACATCGCAACACTCTTATTTAGCACAATGTTATGTTGGTCACATTCTGCCTCAACTAAAGCTTTAGTACTTTTCCATTTTTCTCCTACACTCAACTCATCAGTAACATCAACGGATAGGGTTGACCATGTGACAGCAAGTGACAATGAGATAAAAACAATAGCGAGAAATGTGACTGAATTTGATCTCATTAATTAATCAAAAATAATTTCATTTAACTTTTTAGAGGGAAGACAATCGAATGTTTGAAGGCTCAATAAGAAGCCTATCATTATTTATAGGCAAAATCGATGCCATCATAGAAAAATTATAAACGGAAATGTGTTGTTGAATGATTGAGAGGTAGGATTAAGGTTAGAAGAGGTAAAAGTGATTTCAAGACGACTAAAATTATTTTTAGTGCTTCTATAACTGCCATTTATTTAGCTAAGTAGCACTTTAAATGACGTAAAACAAACCAAGGGCGATAAAAATCTCATCATTACTTTAGCACAAAAAAGTCCTTACTAAGCGCTTTTCTAGATCGAAAATATTTCTTTTATCAATGTTTTCAATTTTTTCAATTTGCATTTTTTAAAGTGGAATCACACCAAAATAAGACTCATAATCTCATAAAAAAGGTCAATTCTAGCGACAGGAACTAAGATGCTTCATTTAGCGTATCATAATTAGTTTTTTTAGTAATTTCACGGAAAGCAAAATAAATGAAAGGCCTAATATTCTCTCTTGTTGCTACAGTATTGATCTTGTTCGGCGTATACTATGCGGTATCTCAAGGTGTCTTACATTTCCCTTTTGACAAAGAATGCTTGATGGAATTAGGCATGGAAAAAGATCGGGCAAAGGAGGTATTCAATAAAAATAAAATTGATTTCAAAGCACTAGGCTTTTTTGAAACCATCCATTACTATCTGGAAGGAGGATTTCATGGGCTTGGCAACATCACAGGTATTTCATACAAACTCATCGTCACCTTGCTATACTTGTTTTTTCTTCCTTTACTTTGGCTAATTAGTTTAGATAAGAAAACTGATTTTCACTGGTTCAAAATAGGTTATGCTGCCATCTTTGCTGCCGTATTCTTAATCTCCAAGAAAAGCTTGGCAGATTTTGGTGCATATCTCTTTGATAAATGTGAGGGCTTCCTTGTAGGTCTTAGCAATTTAGGTCTCCCCTATGCTGTAGCATCGGTGCTATTCTGTATACTTATTCCCATTGCTATGTTTTCAATCGTAAGTATGCTTACCAATAGAAAGATCAAATCAAGTAGCGATTACTAAGTCCACACTGAAAAGTCACGAAACCATAAAATGACTCTTTTTCCAATCCGCTACGTACCGGAGTGGACTCATTACTAAATATTCAAAACCCTACTAACACTAATTAGTTTTTGCTTAGTAGTTGTCTTATCTCACAATTCAAACAAGAAAATTTTTCAGTTTGGAATACTGATTTAGCATTTGTTCAATTGCATTTAGTCTCTGCAATTAAAGCTTAAAATCAGTCTATTAGCGATAAATCTCAATCCTGATTTAGTTCAAGATGGCGTTCGTTATATGTTTTAATTGCTACTAGCTTGGTAGAAAATTAAACATAGCGAATTATGGATAAGCTGAAATATAAATTCTTTTTACCTCTCACACTTCTTTTCTTATCAATACATGTACAATCTCAAACAACATCTTTATCGGGAACACTAACGGATAAAAATACTGAGGAGCCCATCATGTTCGCAAATGTAGCTTTATATAAAAATGACGTACTTAATACTGGTGTAGAATCAGATCTTGATGGAAATTACCATTTTGCAGATATTGATTCTGGGATGTATAGGATAGAGACTTCATTTATAGGATATGAAACTACTAAAATGGATAGTGTAATTATTTATAGTGGTCAACAAAATGTAGTGGATATTAAAATGGATGAAGGTGATAAAAGTCTACACACTGGTTGTTCTCATCCACTAATTATTGAAAACAAGGAGAACCAAAATCTCGGATCAGATAAATCAATAGACAAAAAAGAGGAAAGAAAACTTAAGAAAAAAAATAAAAAATTGGCTAAACAGCAATAAAACGAAAAGCAAAGTATAAACAGAATACCCCTTACATAATGATCACATCAGTAAAGAAGTAAGTAAAGTTTTTTCATTAGATGGTTGCCAGCATTGTGCTATTATTGCAATGCTGGTTTTTTATTGTAATAATTTTGTCAATTCATCGAGTCCCTTAAATTTGGCGTGGTCATAGGCAGAGTTCCCTCTCTTGTCGCGGATAGTTTTATTGGCTCCTTTTGATAGTAAAATTTTTACAATTTCTACATGTCCAAAAGTGGCTGCATATATCAAGGCGGTAGAATTATTAAAATTTTCCACGTTGATATCCGCTCCATTTTCTATCAGAAATAGGGCTATTTCGTGAAAGCCTTTAAAACTAACACCCATTAATGCAGTGTTACCTGCTCCATCTTGCGCATTGATATCTGCTCCCTGCTCGATTAGATACCTAGCTATTTCTATCTGACTGCAGTATGTAGCCATGATTAAAGGCGTAAAACCCTTTTCATCCTTTTTATTCACGATGGATGGAAGCGCTTCCACCATCTCCATTACATCCATTAATTCCCCTCTTCTAATAGCTCCGTTGATATCCATTGATTAGAATAATTTAAATTTTGCTCAAAGATCGCAAAAGCAAGCTTTTGTTGAAAGATTTTAATTAAAATTGTGAAACGAAATACAATTTAAACAGATGAACGAGATAAACTGTCCAAATTGCAAGGAGATATTCAAAGTTGATGAAGCTGGATTTGCCAAGATTCTGAAACAAGTAAGAGATTCTCAATTTGAAGAAGAACTGCAAAATCGCCTTAAGCTGGCCGAAAATGAAAAAATAAGTGCAGTAAAATTGGCTGAAGCCAATATTAAAAATCAATTACAATTAGATCTTGCTAAAAAGGATAAAGAGCTCTCAGAACTTAAAGCTCAAAAAGATAAGGAGTATTCAGATCTAAAATCCAATTTCACTAAAGAATACACGGATCTGAAAGCTAAGTTGGAGAAAGCTGACGTCGAGAAAGAGCTATCGATTACTAAATCCGTGAAAGAAATCGAAAAAGAAAGAGATGATTTGCTGAATCAACTTAAGAATAAAGATTCAGAAAAAGAACTTCTTGAAAGATCACTTAAAGAAAAATATGAAAATGAGCTAGTCACGAGAGACAAACTCATCAGCATGAAAGATGATGAGATAGCAAGACACAAAGACTTAAAGCTAAAACTATCTACAAAAATGATAGGCGAAACGCTTGAAAACCACTGTGAAGCTGAATTTAACAAAATTCGGACAACCGCTTTTCCAAATGCGTACTTCGGTAAAGACAATGATGCCAGCACGGGAACAAAAGGAGATTTTATTTTTAGAGAGTCAGATGGATCCGGTAATGAAATCATTTCCATAATGTTCGAAATGAAAAATGAAAATGATGCTACTGCAAGCAAAAAGAAAAATAAAGACTTCTTCGCAAAGCTAGACAAAGATCGAAAAAGTAAAAAATGTGAGTATGCGGTACTGGTAACCTTGTTGGAGGCTGAAAGTGAACTCTATAATGCAGGTATAGTAGATGTATCCTACGAATTTGAAAAGATGTATGTCGTCAGACCTCAATTTTTCATTCCGATTATTTCATTTTTGAGAAACGCCGCTCTGAATTCTATGCAGTATAAGAGAGAGTTGGCTAAAATCAAAAATCAAAATATTGACATCACCAACTTTGAAGAAAAGATAAATACTTTTAAAGAGGGCTTTGCCAGAAACTATGAATTAGCTAGTCGCAAATTCAAAAAAGCGATTGAAGAGATTGATAAAACAATCAAACATCTTGAAAACACTAAAAAAGAATTGCTATCCTCGGAGAACAATCTTCGACTGGCCAACAATAAAGCAGAAGATTTATCTATCAAGAGATTGACCCACGGAAACCCAACCATGAAAGCCAAGTTTCAATCCAAGTCGAATGAATCTGAGGATTAGTTTTTCTTAAAAGTTTATTACAAAAGAGTCTTACAAATCAACAAAGCTGAACCAGCTTGGAAGAAAAGGCTGCTCTCTATTGTTTTTTCACCACCGTAGCTTGTCAGACCGAATTGGACTGGAAACCGCAGACCGTCCTCACTTGTACGAGACACTGTAGCGCTTTTTAAGCCTCCCACCTTTCCAAGTTTGACAAGCTTATACCCGATAGATTGACTTAGGTTCCTAAGCTGGTTTACTGAAGTAGTTTGGAAAAACAAAACACCAAAAAACCGAATAACCAATTCAGCTGATCAGCAGATCAACAGATAAGCAAACCCCGCGTGAGAGGTAGAAGCGGCATCCCGTGCGATGCAAGGCTTTACCATTTGATATTTTAGATGCTGTCTTAGATTTCGATTAGAATTTTTCACTTTGGATAATGCTAACGAAATAAATGCAGTGATCTAAATATCAAATGGTATGGTATAGTAAGGAGTCTCGATGGCTCATAGAGACAAGAGACGACTATACTATACAGTCTTTGCAGGGTGCGAGATATAGCGGATGACTCGGTCCGATAGGACACGCCCTTTTAATAATTATAAATGGTAAATTATGAGTCCACTCCGAAAAGTCACGAAAGCACAAAATGACTCTTTTGGCGATATTTTTCATTTTCTCAATCCACTGATGCTCAGGCACGCCTATTTATAGTCGCACAGGCATCACTGAATTTCGAGAATAAAAAATCTCATCCAAAATAGCCTATTTTTTGCAATCCGCTACTTTCCGGAGTGGACTCAATTATAAATTATAAATGAGAAAAAAAATGAGTGAGGATTAAATGTAAAACCGAAAAATATAAAATGTAAAAGTGAAAATAGAATAAAAACAAAAATAGGGATCAATAGCTAATGATTAGAAGCTACACAGCTAGAAGCTAGATAGCTAGACACCTTTTTATTGATCAGATATAGGTTGCATCAGCTGTAATAGAGAATCGATTACGCACTCTTCGATGTTTGCTTCAAATTGGGTAGAGCCATCACTGTGAAATCCTGGTTGCAAAGTGATTTTTTGACCCGCTTGATAACGGATGGTATCGGTCAAATTGGATGGCAAAATGGCATCCGAAACTATGGTGCTATCA
>CALIEI010000124.1 GCA_938022165.1 uncultured Saprospiraceae bacterium
ATATCCTTTGAAATAGTATGTCATTTCAAGTGGAATTTCAAATATATTGCATGATCCGCTTACTATTTGAGGGGCATCGCTTACCCATCTAAACTGAGCTTGAGGAGTGTAGTTTTCTCCCGAAGTTTCATAATGTTTTTGACTCACAATAAAACCTGCACCTACTTGAAATTTACGTGCAAATTGATAAGCTAGTTCAACTCCAAATCTAAATCCTCTTTTAGAATTAGACATTGTTCCTACAGAAGACCAGTCCTGTGCAAGAATAAGATTGTATGATAATCTATTATTTTTAAGTTTAGCTAGATTTATTGATTCATTACCAAAGTTTGCCTGATCATTAAACGAAAGTAAATTTGTAGGGGTGCTAGGTAGTAGTTTACTTATGTCTAAGTTGTTTCTATTGTTGCTTACGTTTTCAAATAATGCTATATCTTTTGAATTAAGATTTGTAGTCGATTCCAGTTCATTATTATATTCTAAATAATTTTCTTTTAAAATTGTTGTAGAAATAATGTTAGAAATTTGCGTGGTAGACTCACTGATGTTCGCGGAAGGTTTGTATATCAGTGTGTTAGAGTTGGAAGTATTTGATGAGTTTAACTTATTATTTAAATTTTCACTTTTTGTATTTTTAGTTGAAGCAACTACTGAATTATTTTTTATTTCATTAGTTATCACTTTTGTGTTACTGTCTGAACCCTCTTTAATTGAATTCTTATTAATAGAATTATTAAAAGTATTTTGGGAATCTTTTACTTCGTTCTTTTCAATCGTAGCAATAGGAGCTTGAATAACTGCTTCTTTATTTATTTCCTTGTTTCCTTTAACCAAAAGATTATAGGAGATAGCGGAAACAGTAAATAGGAGAAGACCTATTAATGCGTATCTTTTATATATACGCTTTTTATCATCGGCTTCAAGCATGGCCTCCATATTATCCCAAGCAGACTCTTTGAAAGGAAACTCATTCCTGTCAGTACCTTTTTGGAATATATAGTCGATATCTTCTTTAGAAATATTATCCATTTTGTTTGACTATTAATTGTTCAGCGATCATGGCTTTAAGCTTTGTTCTTGCTTTGCTTAGATTAGATTTACTTGTACCAACTGATATTCCTAATTTCTTAGCAATTTCTTCATGTTTAAATCCATCAATAACATACATGTTAAAAATGGTTCTGTAGGCATCTGAAAGTGAATGTACCAAGCCAATAAGTTCCTTATATGAAATGCTGCTCAGAATTTGTTCTCTGTCTGCTAATTCATTAGCTGCGGATAAATCAGAATTCATGTTAAACCTTTTTTTCTTATTCAATTGGTCGATAGATGTATTCACTAAAATTTGTCTAAACCAAGGTTTGAATGCTTTTTCGATATTAAACTTTCTGATATTTTTATAGACTTTCATAAAACTGTCATTAACCGCTTGCTCGGCTAGCTGTTGGTCGTTTATGTATCTTATGGATATACTCATAGCGTATGGGTAATATCTTTGATACAATTCCTTCTGGCTACTTCTGTTACGAAGCGCACACCCTTCAAGAATGTTCCTAGTTTTATGATCCATTTGAAAATTTAATATCAATATCGTTTAACTATACACCGAACATTAAACAAATGGTTGCCTAGATCGATTCGAAAATCTAAAAAAAAACCAAATTAAGTCGCAGTTGATGAATATTAAGGCTCTAAAAGGTTTATAATGCGTTAATAAGCAATAGATTAAGATGAAATGTTTTGAATAAGACAGTTTGTATTTTAAACTAAAAAAGGCCGAATCAGAATCCTGACTCGGCCTTTTCAAGCTGTAATTAGGTCAAATTACTGTACTATTAGCTTCTTGGATAAAATTCCTCTATTGGATACTAATTTTACAAAGTATATTCCGCCTGTGAGTGATGGAATATTTAAATTTATCTTATTCTCTCCGCTAATTATCTCTCTGTCTATAGATTTAATTGTGCGACCACCTAAGTCCATCAATTCTATACTAACATCAAAAGACTCATCTGAGTTTATTTCTAGGATTACTTCACCTTGAGCATTTAATACATTAGGAAATAATTCAAAGGAAGAAATCTCACTTATCTCATTTACAGACGTTACTGGGCCTGAAGTGAAAGTAGCTGTTGAAGACCATCCGTACCCAGTTGAAGATTGATTGTAAGGATATACTCTCCAAAAATACTCAGTATCTGATATAAATGGATCTTCAATTAGGACATTACTTTCACCGTTTTCCAACATTACTCTCGTTGCAGCAGTAAAATTTGAAAATCTAGAAACTTCAAAAATGTAGTTTGTAGCGCCAGGAATATCATCCCAATCGAACCAAACACTTTGGGATTGATAAGAAGTACCCCCTTGTTCAGGATCATTAACTACAAAATCACCTTCAACAGGCTCTACTGTGCTTGGTGTTAAGGACTCAAGAATTGTATTTTGGTTGTACCTAGTAGCTATATCTTGCTCCATTAGTTCTTTTTGCTGAGGTGAAAATGAATAGCTAGTACATCCTCTCAAAAAGTATCCCATATAATTATTTTCATCAACATCTATCACATCTCCACATGGATCTAAAGTACCTGCATCGTAGTCACAATCATTCCATCCAAAACCAAAATTGTAATCTGGTGGTGTGTCGCACAAAAAGTCACCTGCATCTTCACAATTTTTACATGAACCAGATTGTGCCCCATTTTCAGTACGTACACCTCCTGGAGAGAAAACTGGAGTTGGTGTGTGGATATTTGGATCGTAGTCTACAGCGTCCCATCCATTATGTGGGTGTAGCAAGCTAAGAAAATGCCCTATCTCATGCGCTAAAGTAGAAGTTTGTGAATTGACCTCAGCTTGACGAATTACTATCCAGTCGTTAAATCCTGAATAAAAGCCTAAAGTAGTTCCTATCGATCCCCCTCCAGTCATTGCAGTACGAGGAATAAAAATATTCATTCTACCATTTACTTTTGATTGTCCAAGTAATAATAGTCCTGCTCCTGAGGATGGGTTGTCAAAAGCAGCTGAGTTGTCTATATAGTTGAAATCGCCATCTATATAAAATTGAATGTTTTGATCCAAAAATCCTTCGTTGATGTCAGCAAGTTGCTCAAGTACAGCTACTTCATCAATCCTTTGTGATCCTGTACTTGTACCAAGTATGTGAAACTTAGTTGGAATCCATATAGTGTTTCCACTTCTTTGAAGCGTAGCACCTGCTTTTAGTGATTCTTTGTTTTTAAGAAGTCTCTTAGTGATTTCTTGGATATCATCATGATTGATACCACAGGGTGCTTGCGCAAAGAGTGATTGGCTGATAAGAACAGCCGCGATAATTGTAAGTATTTGCCTCATCATTAATTTTTTTTCATTTATTTAGCAGTATTCTATTTGGTAAAAATAAGAAATAAAGGTGTATAATTCAGTCTTCAATCTGTCAATATAATTTCTTTAAAATTGTGATTTTGTTGCCATTATAAGATACTTTAGTGGTTTTTTAATAATTACACTTCGAGTGCAACAGCGATTCTTATTCTTTCTTATTCTTCTCATTATACCGATGCGTATTCTGCTTGGCCAAAGCGAAACAGAATCAATCAATGAAAAAACAACAATTGAAGAGGGTAAAAGGATTAATTTTATCGCTATTCCTCTTGTCTTTTATTTACCAGAAACGAGGTTTGGATTTGGTGCTGCTTCTAATGTATCTCTTCATTGGAAAAATCAGGATAGAAATGAAAGACCTACTCAATTCACTATTGGTGGAGCTTATACGCTCAATAAGCAATTACTCTCTTATATTTCATATCAGATCTATACACCAGGAGAAAAATACTGGTTGAGGGGTGAATTGGGATATTACGACTATGTTTATCCATTCTTTGGCTTAGGACAAGAAAGAGCAGAAGTGAATGGTAATTTCTTTTCAAGATATCCAAGGTTAAAGCTAGATGCTTTGCAGCAAATCCAGAGAAATGTTTTTATCGGTATAAGTTACAGGTTTGATGCTTATGACATCACAGACAGTGAAGGCGAAAATGGATTGTTTAATGGAGTAGATTTGAGTGATGGCCTTACTTCAGGATTAGGAGTAGCGGCAGTTATTGATACTAGAGATGTAATAAACTACCCATCCAATGGTATGTTGTTTGATTTTGTTTTCCAGTCCAATAATAATCTAATCGGTGCTACCTTCGATTATAGTCTTATTCAATTATCGTACAGTAAATATTTGACAGTAGGTAGTAATGTCCTTGCGCTCAATTTTAACTCTACCAATATTTTAGGATCAGCTCCGATTTATGAGCTTGCACTTTTTGGAGGTGGAAAACGATCTAGGGGATACATCGAAGGAGAATATAGAGCCAATAATGCTTTTGCCTTACAAGCAGAGTATAGAATTAGATTCAAAAATAAACTAAACCGTTTCGGTGTGGTGTTTTTTGCTAGTGCGGGTCAAGTATTTGATGATCTTGACGAGATCAGTACGCAATATACTAGACCAGCGATAGGTACTGGCATTCGTTACCTAATAAGTAGAGAGCAAAATTTAAACTTACGTGCTGATGCTGGTCTTGGCATCAATGGATTGCAATTTTATGTTACATTTGCCGAGGCATTTTGAGAAAATGAGGTTAAGTATAATTATTCCCACATATAACGAGGCAGATAATATTTGCGACCTTTTAGGGCAGCTTCACAAGCTAGATGACAAAAGAATTGCGGAGATTATTATTGCAGATGGCGGCAGTACAGATTTAACCTGTTCCAAAGCTTTAGAATATCCTATCAGGCTAATTAGGAGTGATGAGAAATCGAGAGCAAATCAGATGAATAAAGCTGCGGCAATAGCGGAAGGAGATATCTATTATTTTATTCATGCAGATACAAGACCGCCTATTTCATTTGTTGACGATATTGAAAAAGCTTGGAAGCAAGGACATGAAATCGGGAGCTATTCATTTAAGCTTGACTCCAATGATTTTAGATTGAAGTTGCTCTCATTTATGACACGAATAAATATGTTAATTTCTCGTGGTGGAGATCAGACATTGTTTGTAACAAAAGCATTTTTCACAAAGCTTAATGGATTTGATGAAAAATTTGTCATCATGGAAGACTTTGATTTTATTCGAAGAGCTAGAAAGTTGACAAAATTCAAGTTAATGGATAAGTCGGTGTTAGTATCTGCTAGGAAGTATGCAAAAAACAACTACTTCACCATCCAAAGAGCGAATCTTACCGCATTTCTTATGTTTTACTTCGGTGTAGCCCCGCATAAGATAAAAAGCATGTATGAAAAAAGATTACAAGGCTGATCTTGATATTCACATTTAATTCCCATTTGTATACATCCAAAATAATAGTACTTTTGTGCCGTTAATCTTGTGATTTTGAAATTGCTTTACGCATGGTTTGATTGTTCAAAAGCATAGGAATTAGGTTCTATTTTTTCACTAAAATATTTAAAATCCAATGAGTAAAGTGACTGTTGTAGGAGCAGGTAATGTAGGGGCTACTGTAGCCAATGTACTTGCCCACAAAGACATCGTAAATGAAGTTGTTCTTCTTGATATAAAAGGGAACTTCGCAAAAGGAAAAGCACTGGACACATGGCAACAGGCGCCGATCGATTACTACAGCACAAAGACTATTGGTACCGATAAGTACAAGGATACTGCGAATTCTGATATCGTAGTGATCACTGCTGGTATCCCACGTAAGCCAGGCATGAGTAGAGATGATCTAATTTCTACCAATGCTAAGATTGTAACATCAGTTACGAAGGAAATTTTAAAGCACTCTAAGAATCCAATTATCATTATAGTTTCCAATCCGCTTGACGTGATGACTTATGCTGCTTACAAAGCATCTAAGTTGAATCCTAAGAGAGTATTTGGTATGGCGGGTATCTTAGATACAGCACGTTACAGAGCTTTCTTAGCAACAGCATTGAAGGTGTCTCCAAAAGATATCCAAGCGGTATTGATGGGAGGACATGGTGACACAATGGTGCCACTTCCTAGATATACAACTGTTGGAGGAATTCCAGTTTTAGAGATGATCGACAAGAAGAAATTGAACGCTATCGTTGAGCGTACTAAGAAAGGTGGAGGAGAGCTAGTTAAGTTGATGGGCACATCAGCATGGTATGCTCCAGGAGCAGCTGCAGCTCAGATGGTGGAATCTATCATCAAAGATGAAAACAGAATCTTCCCATGTTGTGCTTGGTTGACAGGTCAGTATGGTTTGAGAAATATGTACCTAGGTGTTCCAGTTAAACTAGGAAAAGACGGTATCACTGAAATCCTTAAGCTTGATTTGAACAAGACAGAAATGAAAGGCCTTAAAAAATCTGCAGAAGCTGTGAAAGGTGTGATGAATACATTTAAGAAAATGAAGATTAAGTAATTCTTAATTTTCGATAAAAATAAATAGGTCAAGCTCATTTTGGGTTTGGCCTTTTTTGTTTTGGGGTGACCGAATGGTGCGAAGCAATTTTGATTCAGTGAATCAAAATAAAGAGGAAACCGAGATAAACTTATCGAGGCATGTAATTAATTAGATTTAGGTGAACCGTAAGTTAATTTGGGGCTTCCCTACGGGCGCTACGATACATAGCTCGCTCTTCGCTGCACCTCCGCTAAAGCTATGGCGACACGCGGGCGGTCCTATGGACTGAGGCTATCGCCTCACTATTTCTCATCGCTAAGCCTTATGTTCTAACCAATTGCTCTCTTCAACATCTTATGAAAATGATGCACCCCAGTTTCTCTTTTGGGGGAGAATCGACCATCAGTATAGAATCTAGATGCCAAGCCTTTCTGTACTCCCTCAACTACCCATTCATCCTCTTGTTGTGTTTTTTCTCCGACTTGGTCGCCTTTCATTCGATCCCAAATATCCCTATCCTTGATATAGTATAGGAATTCAACTTTTGTAAAATCTGGAGAAATAGGTCTAACAATATTTAGCTGTACTCCCCAAGGATAAAAATTAAACATTAGATTAGGGTAAAACCAATAGTAGTACGCGGTAATGTCTTTGCCAAAATCAGGGTGTCCATCTGGTAAATCAAATGACTCCGTACCCGTCTTTCCAGAATAGCCAATTTGCAGTACCATATCTTCCTCGCAGATGGTATCATAACTGCCGTAATCAATCATACTGTTGAGCGTAGGATGTACAAAAGGAATATGGAATCCTTCCAAGTAGTTATCTATATAAAGCGCCCAATGCGCCTGAACATTATAAGTCTTGCTATACGCTGGTGCAAACTCAAACGCTGCTAAGTTGAGAAATCCAACTCGATGATTCAGTTGATCTATTATCTTTTCAAAGTTTTGCTTTGGGGCCAGGCTAGTAAATAAAAATTGATTCCAATTTTTGAGCTCTAGTTTATGCAAATGCTCACAAGGTCTAGGAAAATTTTCTACTTCTTTAAACTCTGGCATAAATTCAAACTGACCATCTAAACCAAATCTCCTTCCATGGTAGGAGCAAGTAAGCTTTGTGTTTTTTCCTGGATTATGGATTAGCAAGAACCCTCTGTGCGTACAAACATTTGATAAGCATCGAATTTCATCCTCTTCTTTGATCAGCACCAAAGGTTCATCAATATACCTTTCTAAATAATTGAAGGGAACTGTATTGACGATTACATTAAATAATTCATTTTGATCTCCTACAAATTGCCAAGTATTGGCGAAGACATGCTCCTTCATTTTGTCCCAGAGATTTTGATCAAAATAAAAATCAGCGGGTAGGGTAGAAGACTGATTTATATTATCTGAAATATGATCTAGATTGGGCATGAGATAGAATTTTACGATGGCTAATAATGTGTCTCAAAATTAATATTCCGGAAAGCTGGTAGTTAAAATAGCTTTGAAGGTCCTAATGGCACTCTGCAAATGTCCAATTCTAAAATTTTCATTTGGACTGTGTTGATTGTTGTCAGGATTGACCATCGGAACAATAACCGCAGGAATGCTTAGTTCATTGATAAATGACGCAATAGGAACTGTACCACCCATGATTCTAATCTTCACCGGGTCTATTTTAAATTCTTCTTGGATGGTATTTCCTAACCAAGTGCCCAATGCTGCGTCCATTGATGTTCTAAATGGTAAAGTTGTTTTGCTGTGATGAAAGTAGAGAATATTAGGGTGTTTCATTCTCTCTTCTTTTGTTGGTTCATGATCTACGATATGATAGCCTTGGTTTGCGATATGCGCTTTGGTAGCAGCTATCAACAATTCAGGATCACTTTCTGGTACTAGTCGTATGTCTATTGCGACGGTTGCGTGATCTGGGACTACAGTCCTAGCCTGTGCACCAACATAAGCCGATGCCATCCCTCTAGCATTGAAAGAAGGATACTGCAAAGATTCTTGATAGTTGGAACCCACTTTTTCGGGTGAAGCTATCTGTAGGTGTTCTTGTATACTCGCTTCGTCATCAGGTACGGCACTCAGGACTCTTTTGGTATTAGCATCTAGATTGATTCCATCATAATATCCCTTAATCAAAACCCTTCCATCTTTATCTTTCATGGAAGCTAGCAACTGAGACATTTTGAAAATTGGATTGGGGGCATAGTTTCCATAATGGCCACTATGTTGAGGCAATACGGGCCCATAGACTGTCATGTCCAAAGTACTTATTCCACGGCATCCAAAAGTGAGTGTAGGTTTACCTGATGGATGCACAGGACCATCATTTATAATCAATGCATCAGCTTTTAATTTGTCTCTATACTTGACCACAGCTGCCGCTAGAGACTTGCTGCCGATCTCCTCTTCTCCATCTAATACAACTTTTATATTAAAGGCCGGCGTCGCGCGCTCTTGATTCATAATGCCCACTGCTGCTAAAAATGCAATTATAGGCCCTTTGTCATCAGAGGCTGCTCTACCAAAAATCCTCCACTCAGGATCTATAGATTCCTTTAAAGTTTCCCATGGCATGGCTTGGTAGTTTCCTGCCTTATCTTTAGCTTTTAAAACCACTTTGTATGGATTGACTTGATCCCATTTTTTGGAGTCCACCGCTTGTCCGTCTAGATGCATATAGAATAATACCGTAGGGAGCTTGGGGTCTATAGTCCAAGTCGCCAAAAATAAAGGATTGCCATCTGTAGGTAATACTTCGGTACTAAATCTTTGTCTAGAAAAAGCAGCTTCTGCCCAAGCTATATTTTTTTTAATATCTGCTTTGTTCAAACCAAAATTAGGGATGGCAACAAATTCTTTGAGATCCTCTAAAGCTTGTCGAGTTTGGTCATTAGATATTTGGCTAACAAGAAAGCAAGGAAAAAGCACTAAAATAAGAATGCTGGTAAAGCGCATGTTTTTTTTCTAAAGATAGTAATGCTGAGGAATAAATATGTCTAGTAAGCAGGTATAATTTCAATATGCAGCATGCTGTCTTTTTAGAGCGCGAGGCTGTTACGAAAATATAAGTTTGAGTATATCATATAAAATTTAATAGCCACAAGGTGGCTAAATATAAGAGCCCGGGGCTTCAGCCCTGGGTGAATTTAGCGAAACATCCCATTTGGCGCGATTTTTCTTTTTTAAAAATAGTGACAAATGGCCTCCAAGAATGAACTTTCTAATTTCGTAACAATCTCACGCGGGTTAATTCAGAAATTTGAGGTAAGACATTGATTTAAGGGTGTATACTTCTATCTGTGCTATTTCGACGTTTCAAAAATAAATCCAACACCGTGGATGTTTTTAATCTTTAGGCTGGCGTCCTTCGATAGGTACTTTCTCAATCTGGAAATAAAAACATCTAGACTACGCCCAAGAAAGTAGTCGTCTTCACCCCATACATTTTCCAGGATAAAAGAACGCTTCATGACTTCATTTTGATTTTCGGCGATCAGCTTGAGCAGGTCTGCTTCTTTTTGAGTCAGTATTTTTTCCTCGCCTCCAAATTTGAGGCTAAGGTTTTTATAATTGAATTCGTACTGACCAATTGTATATAGACTAACCGAGCTCGAATTATTGACTTGACTTCGCTTCAAAAAGATGTCGATCTTCAGGATCAACTCTTCAATACTGAATGGCTTGGTAATGTAGTCATCGGCACCAATCTTGAGTCCATGAATTCTATCGTCCTTTAGTGATTTGGCAGTTAAAAATAGTATTGGTATTTGAGAATTTCGCTCTCTAATGATTTCTGCAAGCGCATAACCGTCAATCTCTGGCAGCATCACATCCAATATGCATAAATCATATTTACTTAGATTGCTAAGTATTTCATTTTTTGCAGTCAATCCATCAGCGAAATGAGAGATTCCATATCCTTCAATTTCTAAATTGTCTTTGGTGACAAAGCTGAGTGTTTCATCATCTTCTACGTAGAGTATACTTGCCTTCATTGTTCTTGTTTGTGTAGCACTTGAATCCTTAAGATAGTTTCTATTTTTCATATGGATATATTTTTGTTGTTATTGATCTATTTCTATTGAGATTTGAGTTCCTTTTTGATATTCGCTATCCAGATGAATGTTCCAACCATGGGCATCACAAATGTTTTTTATATAAAACAAGCCAAGCCCAAAGCCTTTGACATTATGCACATTGCCAGTAGGAACCCGATAAAATTTTTCGAATACCTTGTTTTGAAATTCCTTTTTGATGCCTATACCTTTGTCTTTGATGATCAGTGAGAGCTTGTTGTTTTCTACGGCTGTCCTGATTTGGATCTCTGGATTGCCATTACAGTATTTAATGGCGTTGTCTATTAAGTTTTGAATGATATTCGATAAGTGCAATCGATCCGCCATAATAAGTGGATTTATTGCATCTAAGGCTGAAGATATCTCCCCCTGATGTTTATTTACTTTGATCTCCATGCTCTGGATAATACTGTTCAACAGTTCGTGTAAATTGATACTTTCTTTGTTGAGTTTGAAGTTTTCCCTTTCCAGTTTAGCAATTTGCAATACTTTCTCCACCTGGCTATTGAGTCGCTCATTTTGCTGCTTGATGATATTGGCGTATTTATTTAGCCTAGCGTCGTTCGCAATTTTTTCTTCTTTGAGAAATACGTCGCTTGAGATTTTGATAGTACTGATAGGCGTCTTGAATTCATGCGTCATATTATTGATAAAATCTTTTTGCATATCAGATAATCGCTTTTGACTCAAAATGACATACAGCGCATAAACAAAAAATACAATGGTAGTCAATAGTACAATCATCAAAAGCAAAACACTCTTCATAGAGCCCATGACGTAAGCATTGCGAGAGGGAAATTTGACACCGAAGTAATAAATGAACTCATCGTATTTTGGTAAGTTACCTAATTGAATATTTTCTTCAGGCTTATCTTCAAATTCACAATAGTTTCCATACACCATTTCATTGGTTTCGCAATCATACACGGCGTATTCAAAATCTATATTTAGCCCTAGATCGTAAAATTCTCTTTGCAAGTAAAACTCTAGCTCTCCTGCATTGATGATACTGTTGGTGTTCACCACATAATAGTTGGAGCTAACTTTTTTTACTAAGTTGTTTATAGGGAGTTGGTTGTTGTTAGACTGGGCTATCCCTTTTGCCACTCGGATAAGCCCGATATGGACGGACTGGTGAAATTCGGATTCTTTCTGCTTGTATGTGTTGAAACCCCAAAATACTTGTATAACTATAATGCCTATGATAGCAATAGCTCCAAAAATAAATACCCGTTTGATAATGGTATCTTGCATAAAGTGTGTTGATTACCTTAATATAAACGGATTTATAGGCTTCTTTGGTTATAGGAAGCTCCAATTAACAAGTGATTAACAGACATAGATCAAAAAACTGGAATTTGATAAATTCAAATCCTATTTTTGCTACATGCGACAATGCTATACCTATTTTCTTCTTCTTTCCATCATTGCTTTAAGCTCCTCAGCTATTCAAGCACAGGATAGCAATCCATTTGATATGGAGCATAAGGTATCTGATGGTGCAAATTGGGAAGAAAAGCTTGAAGTGATATTGCCATCAGCAGAGAAAGAAGTGGATACGACCACTATAATGGAGAGAGAAGAAAATAAAATCGATCCTGCATTTAATACTAGACAAATAGACGGTAATCCTTTTGATATTGGAGTCTCTGATAATACTCCAGATGAAATCAAGGCTGCTCCAATACCAGCCCCTAAGCCTAGACCAGTGCAGACGGAAAGTGTCAAATCTAGTATCTCACAATTTAAAATTGGTATTTCTATCCTGCTTATGGTAGCGATGGCGCTTATATCAACACTTTTGAGGCACGTCATTGTAAAAGTAGTAGAAGGCTTTAAAAGTGATAATCTTTTGAGAACCTACTTCAGAAATATAGGTCGGAGGGTAACTTTGCCGATATTTTTATTGGAGATCTTTTTTGTGGTAAACGCTGCATTTGCCTGCTTTTTAGTGCTTAATAAGCTAAATCTTTTGCACGAGAGCCCAATTTTTGATTTTTTGAAAATTTTATTGGGCTTTTCAGTGGTAATATTTGGGAAGCACTTTGTCCTTTATGTGATTCAGGAGGTCTTTCCAATTCGAAAGGAAGTGGCGGAATATAATTTTACAATAGTTGTGTTTTTAAGCATTCTAGGCCTGATATTGATGCCTTGCAATTTAATATTGGGCTTTGCTCCGGGGCCTATGTCTAATATATCAATGTATTTTATCGGTATTGTTACTGTGTTAGTGCTTGGTTATCTGGCAATTAGAGCCTTATTGATAGGAAGTAAATATTTGAGTACTAATAGATTTCATTTTTTTATGTACCTTTGCACCGTCGAAATAGCGCCTCTTTTTATACTGTTTAAAGTAGTAGAAAATTATTTGGGTAGCTAATATTTAGTCATCCAATGTAAGATTGAATGTCAGCAAATAGTACTTCTGTGAAGGAAAAATACAAAAAGGTAAAAACCATATTAGTTTCTCAACCTAAGCCATCGCGCTCGCCTTTCTTTGCTCTAGAGGAAAAGTACAACTTAAAGATTGATTGGCGTCCTTTCATACATGTTGAGGCTATTGATATTAAAGAATTCAGAAGGCAACGAATCAAAATTGAAGATTTCACTTCTGTCATCTTTACCAGTAAGAATGCAATAGATCATTTCTTTAGCATCTGCGAAGAATTGCGCCATAAGATGTCACAGGAGACCAAGTACTTCTGTCTTTCTGAGGCCATCGCAAATTACCTGCAAAAATTTATAGTTTATAGAAAGCGTAAAGTCTTTACTGGAAGAAAAACCATTGCTGACTTGAAGACTGCTTTCATGAAGCATAAAGAAAAAGAAAAGTTCTTGCTGCCCATGTCAAATCTAGGGGCTACAGTGGTATGCGACTACTTGAATGAATTGGAGTTGGACTGGAAAGATTCTTTGATGTATAGAACGGTGGCTAGTGATTTGTCGGATCTAGAAGATGTATTCTATGATGTACTGGTATTTTACAGCCCACTCGGTATAGAGTCTTTGTATGAGAATTTTCCTCAGTTTATTCAAAACGATACAAGAATCGCCGTCTTTGGGAATAAGACAAGCAAGGCTGTAGAAGAGCGTGGCTTAACCATTAATGTAAAAGCACCAATGCCTGAATCGCCATCAATGACTATGGCCTTAGAGAAATACATCCAACAAGCGAATAAGAAATAAACACTTGTAGATATAGAAATATAAAATGCCGATAAGTAGATTCTACTTGTCGGCATTTTTTTTTGGATAACAAAAAGCTATTTAGACGGTTGTAAATTTATCGGTTAAGTGCAAAGGTATTAGATATTTCGGCCTAGCGCTGTGCAGTAGTAGCTACTTTAGTAGCTAGACCAAGTCTTGATTTTTTCATCAAGACGCAGGGCCGAACGAATAGTGAGCTACGTAACATAGCGACCCATGCTGATCCACCCCTTTGTGGATCAGCATGGGTAGGCTCCAAACAAAATTTAAGCAGATAGAGAAATGATGAATTTTATAAATAAGCTGAAGTTGAAATTGGAAGATCCTCTGCCGGGATTGGATGCTCAGCTAGAAATGTCTCATGTACTTCGTCGTAGTGTGAAACCTACACCTGCGGATGCACAAAAG
Organism: uncultured Saprospiraceae bacterium; assembly: GCA_938022165.1. Lineage (GTDB taxonomy): Bacteria > Bacteroidota > Bacteroidia > Chitinophagales > Saprospiraceae > JALZVN01. The sequence goes on from CALIEI010000124.1 coordinate 14,090, forward strand.
GCAGGCGTATTAATTTTGCTTTTTCCAAAAAATGGAGAATGGCATGTAGCACTGACGCAACGAACATCTAAATATGCAAATGATAAGCATAAGGGGCAAATGAGTTTTCCGGGAGGCAAGATGGAAGAGTCGGATAAAGACTTGATGGAAACCGCTACTAGAGAAACGGAAGAAGAGGTGGGCGTGGATCGTCACAAAATAAATGTACTTGGCAAGTTGAGTACATTGTATATACCTGTGAGTAATTTTTTGGTTCAGCCGGTAGTGGCTTATGTAGAGGAGGAGCCTCAGTTTGTATTGGAAGAAAATGAGGTGACGGAGTTAGTGTCAAGCAGTGTAAAAGTAATTTGCTCAGAGGAGGTGCGAAAGAAGAAAAATCTAAGAATTAGCGAACAAATGACGCTAAATCATGTGCCCTACTTTGACATACAAGGTAAGGTAGTATGGGGTGCGACAGCCATGATGTTGAATGAATTTGTGGCAATTATTAAGCAAATTATTGACCTATAATTGACTATTTTTGTTGATAAAGTAGAAAAAGGAATAATATGGAGAAAGTTCAGACCTATCAGCCAACAAATAAGATCAGAATCGTCACAGCGGCTTCTTTATTTGATGGGCATGATGCTGCAATAAATATCATGCGTAGGATCATGCAATCTACGGGTGCTGAAGTAATCCATCTAGGGCATAATAGATCCGTGCAAGAAATAGTGGATGCTGCTATAGAAGAAGACGCTCAATGTATCGCTATCACTTCCTATCAAGGAGGGCACAATGAGTACTTTAAATATATGTACGATCTGCTTAGAGAGCGAGGCGCTAGCAATGTAAAGATCGTCGGTGGAGGCGGTGGTACTATATTGCCAAGCGAAATAGAAGATCTACACAACTATGGTATAGATAAAATATATAGCCCTGATGATGGTCGTCAGATGGGACTACAGGGGATGATCAACGATGTGCTGAAGAGGGCTGATTTTCCGCAAGGAATAAATCTAAATGGCGAAGTCAAAAAAGTAGATGCGGGAGATACACGTATAGTAGCGCGACTAATAAGTGCAGCAGAAAATCATCCAGAAGAAAATAAGGATTGGTTAGAAAAAATAGAGAAAGAAGCGGCCACTAAAAATTGTCCGGTACTAGGTATCACAGGAACGGGTGGTGCAGGAAAGTCTTCTCTAGTAGATGAATTGGTGCGTCGCTTTTTGTTGGACTTTGATGATAAGCGAATAGCGATTGTCTCTGTAGATCCCTCAAAGCGTAAAACGGGTGGTGCGCTACTGGGAGATCGTATTCGTATGAATGCGATCAAGTCCGATAGAGTATATATGCGTTCATTGGCGACGCGACAATCCAATTTGGCTTTGTCGAAATATGTTCAATACGCTGTAGATATTCTAAAGGTGGCTGGTTATGATCTGGTGATTCTTGAAACTTCTGGTATAGGACAGTCTGATACCGAAATAGTAGATCACTCTGATATGTCACTGTATGTGATGACACCTGAGTATGGTGCAGCAACGCAATTGGAAAAAATAGACATGCTTGATTTCGCTGACATCATTGCTGTTAACAAGTTTGATAAGCGAGGGGCGCTAGATGCATTGCGGGATGTCAAAAAACAGTATCAAAGAAATCATCAACTCTGGGAAACGGACATAGAGACGATGCCTGTGTATGGAACAATAGCATCGCATTTCAATGATCCGGGTATGAATAGATTGTACAAGGCGATCATCAATACCTTGTCTGAAAAAACAAGCACGGATCTGAAGTCTACATTTGAAGTGACGGAGGAGATGAGTGAAAAGATTTATATCATTCCTCCGAAGCGTATCCGTTACTTGTCGGAGATAGCTGAAAATAATAGATCCTATAGTGAATGGGTGGAGAAGCAAAGCAAACTTGCTGATCAATTGTTTGGTCTGAAGCAAAGCATAGATACTTTTTCGGAAGATCCAGAAACGCAAGCAGTATTGCAAAAGAAGTTTGACGACTTGATGCTAGACCTCGATGGTCAAGCAAAAAGAGAGTTGGATGGTTGGGAAGACTTGAAAGGACAGTATGCCGCTGATGAATTTATATTCAAAGTAAGGGATAAAGAAATAAGAGTACCAACCTATACGAAGTCCTTATCCATGACGCGTATTCCAAAAATTGCTCTGCCTAAGTTTAAGGGTTGGGGGGATATACTGACATGGTTGATGCAAGAAAATGTGCCTGGCTCTTTTCCTTATACAGCAGGTGTATTTCCTTTCAAAAGAGCGGGGGAAGATCCGACTAGAATGTTTGCTGGAGAGGGTGGACCTGAAAGAACCAATCGAAGATTCCATTATCTATCTTCTGATATGCCGGCTAAGCGTTTGTCAACTGCTTTTGACTCGGTAACATTATACGGTGAGGATCCTGATTTGCGTCCTGATATTTATGGTAAAGTAGGTAACTCTGGTGTAAGCATTTGTTGCTTGGACGATGCAAAGAAGTTGTACTCTGGATTTGATTTGTGTAATCCAATGACATCGGTCTCGATGACGATCAATGGTCCGGCAGCGGCGATCTGTGCTTTCTTCATGAATGCAGCGATAGATCAACAATGCGAAATGTATATCCAAGAGCATGGTCTAGAATCAAAAGTAGAAGCTAGACTGAAAGAAAAATATGACGCTAAGGGAATACAAAGACCTGCCTATCTAGGAGAGATACCGGCTGGGAATAATGGACTTGGTTTATTGCTGTTAGGGGTAACTGGCGATGAGATTTTAGAAGAGTCCGTTTATAATGAATTAAAAGCGAAAGCACTTAGTTCTGTGCGTGGTACCGTACAAGCAGATATCTTGAAAGAAGATCAGGCTCAAAATACTTGTATTTTTTCTACTGAGTTTTCTTTGCGTTTGATGGGGGATGTGCAGCAATATTTTATCAACAATAAAGTAAGGAATTTTTATTCTGTATCGATCTCTGGGTACCATATCGCAGAGGCTGGTGCAAATCCAATTACGCAGTTAGCATTTACTTTGGCTAATGGATTTACTTTCGTTGAATACTATCTGGCTAGAGGAATGAATATCGATGATTTCGCTGCGAATTTGTCTTTCTTCTTTTCTAATGGGGTAGATCCTGAGTATGCGGTAATCGGTAGAGTTGCTAGGAAGATATGGGCAAAAGCGATAAAGCTAAAGTATAATGGAAATAGCAGATCGCAGAAGTTGAAGTATCACATTCAAACTTCAGGAAGATCTCTGCATGCGCAAGAGATTTCATTCAATGATATCAGAACAACATTGCAAGCATTATATGCGATCTACGATAATTGTAATTCACTACACACAAATGCCTACGATGAAGCGATTACGACTCCCACGGAAGAAAGTGTAAGGCGTGCAGTGGCTATCCAGATGATCATCAACCACGAGTTGGGAATGACTAAAAATGAGAACCCGATACAAGGCGCTTTCATTATTGAAGAGTTGACTCATCTGGTCGAAGAGGCTGTTTTGACGGAGTTTGATCGCATCACTGAGCGTGGCGGAGTACTAGGAGCGATGGAAACGATGTACCAAAGATCAAAAATTCAGGAAGAATCGCTCTATTACGAAACACTTAAGCACAATGGTGACTATAAGATAATAGGCGTGAATACTTTCTTATCTAAAGACGGTTCGCCAACTATAGTGCCTGATGAGGTCATTAGAGCTACAAAAGAAGAGAAAGACGCTCAGATCCAGACGGTACAAAATTTGCATAAATCTAATGAGGACTCTGCTTCTCAACTAAAAACTTTGCAAATGGCGGCGATTAGGAATCAGAATACCTTTGAAGCACTAATGATAGCGGGAAAGAATTGTACTTTAGGTCAGATTACGCAGGCTTTGTATGAAGTTGGAGGGAAGTATAGGCGGAATATGTGACCGACTGTTGCGAAGCAAAATATGTCCAGTGGACATATTTAAAGAGGGAACCGAGGCAGCTGCCGAGGCATGTAAGAAAGCTGCTAATTTCTTTTTTGAAATTAGTATGAGAAATAAAAATAAAATTCTAGTGGAATAGCTGATTAATTAGCGATTAGCTTTTATAAGAAATATCAAAAAAGAAAATATAGTCCAATGTATTTAGACAACGTAGTACAAGACACCAAATTCGCAAGAAGATCACAAATTGATCCATTTCAGGCGCATGATCACTATGTGGTAGACGACCTATTGAGTGATGACCACAAATTGGCACGTGATGCTGTACGTGCATGGGTTAAACAGGAAGTGAGTCCGATCATCGAAGATGCTAGTGAAAAAGCAGAATGTCCATTGCACCTATTCAAAGGATTGGCGGAGATTGGCGCTTTTGGACCTAGTCTTCCTGAAAAGTATGGATGCGGAGGTATGGATGAGATTGCCTATGGTATAATCATGCAAGAGTTGGAAAGAGGCGATTCTGGTATTCGTTCTATGGCTTCAGTACAAGGGTCATTAGTGATGTATCCTATCTATAGATTTGGATCAGAAGAACAGAAGATGAAGTGGTTGCCTAAGATGGCTTCTGGAGAAGTAATCGGTTGCTTTGGATTAACGGAGCCAGATCATGGTTCTAATCCAAGTGGGATGGTGACCAATATAAAAGATGATGGTGATGCTTATATCTTGAATGGTGCTAAAATGTGGATTACAAATTCACCTATTGCGGATGTAGCTGTAGTGTGGGCAAAAAATGAAGAGGGTCGTATCAAGGGCTTGATCGTTGAGCGTGGTATGGAAGGGTTCACTACTCCAGAAATACATGGAAAGTTATCTTTAAGAGCATCTATCACAGGAGAGCTTGTATTTGAAAATGTGCGTGTCCCTAAAGAAAATGTACTTCCAAATGTTGAAGGACTTAAAGGGCCTTTGTCTTGTTTGTCAAAAGCAAGGTATGGTATTGCTTGGGGGGCTATCGGGGCAGCGATGGATTGTTATGATTCTGCTTTGAGGTATTCTTTGGAGAGAGAACAATTTGGAAAGCCTATTGGTGGATTCCAATTAACGCAAAAGAAGTTGGCAGAAATGATCACAGAGATCACCAAGGCACAATTGCTAGCTTGGAGATTGGGAACTTTAGCGAATGATGGAAAAGCTACGCCAGCTCAAATATCAATGGCTAAAAGAAATAATGT
>CALIEI010000125.1 GCA_938022165.1 uncultured Saprospiraceae bacterium
TATCTATCATTCGAAAAATGGCATTGAATAGATTAAAATCTTTTGAAGATCCTAAAACTAGCATAAGGCGCCGATCAAGAAAGTGCGCTATGGACAATAAGTACTTAGAGAAAGTACTCCAAAATTGATGCGTTTTCCCTAGGGCTGTAGCCCCGGGTAAAACATGAGAAACATCCCATTTGGCGCGATTTTTCTTTTTTAAAAATCGTGACAAATGGCCTCCAAGAATAAGCTATCCAATTTTGTAACAGCCTTGTCCGAGGACAATATTGAAAATCAGAATCTAATTTCCAACTATTAGTTTATCACTAGCCAAGATTTTACCCTTGGATTTTATCTGATAAAAATAAATACCTGGGCTCAAGTCACTCACATCTAATTGCGTCTTGCCTCCATCTAAAATGGATTCTTTTTGGACAACACCCAATACATCAAGGATAGTAATGCTCGCCTTATCTTTTAGAAAGTCCACCTCGATATGAAGCATATCACCGACTGGATTTGGAAAGACCTCTATGGCTATCTCCTCTTGTTGCCTTGTTGTAAAAACAAACATAGAATCGCAAGTGCCTACTTGAAAATCATCTGGGAAATTGGGGATATTGGGCATACCAAGAGAGCTGGCTTCAGGTAATTGGTTCAACCTAATTGCATACTGCTCCAAATTGCAAGCTAAACCTTGTTTATTTGGTTCATGGATTACATGCAAATGATTAAAGGCCAAAGTCCCTCCAATGTATATTTTATTATCCGAACCTATGGCAGTATTATTAAAGCGCAACGCAAAGTCGCCGGGTGGAGTATTTTCCAATGTATCTATAAGTAATCTACTATCAGCTATATTTTCGGCCTCCAAATCAAATTGATGTATCGCAGTTGGCGTGGAGGAATATAGGTATCGCTCATTCGGCGAAATGGCTAGACCAGCAAAAGCATCAAATGGAACATAATCCAAGGGGATATCCACAGGATTCGAGAATATTCCTGTTTCATTGTCAAAATCAAAAATTGATATTCCCTCTACATTTCCAATCCTCGCATACTTTTCTCCACTTTTAGAAAATACAGCTTACCCATCACTGGTTAGCACATTCATTTCACCTAAGCATTGAGTAGAATGATATGAAAGCCCCTCTTCGCTTAGCCGTAGCTTTATATAACAATTAGACTCAACTTTTGGCAAAACTATCCACCAATCTCTCCTATTGGCATGCATATATCCAGTTAAACCAAACCATGCAATACTATCCGTATGAATAATATTATCCTTTTCCATGACTTTACCCAATCCATTATCATATCGCATATCTACTAGACTAGTGTATAGATTGCCGTAAGGCATACTAAGACCAAAAAAAACATCGTGATGTATTACATGATAGCGACATGGATCATTATACCTTGGTAGAATCATCACAGATTGGTTGAAAGGGCTTCCTAAACCATTGCACCAGTTGAGATGCAAGTTTCCGCCGTTACTAATTGAATCTCCGTTCAGCATTATATCGAACTCCTTATTGTAAATTCTACATCCATTGCTTGAAAATAAAAGGTTTCCTTCACTATCTGAGATAGAACTATTTGCTGCTGTCATACCCAAGTCACTAGCGTTACGCTCTATTATAATAGTTTGGTCCTTTTTAAAATTTAAAGAGACTACCTGATGCTCTCCAAATATCCATGTATCATATAATCTTACTTGGCTAAAGCCAAATTCGATTCCAAAAAAAAGGAAACTAATGGTGAGTAATATTAAACCTAGTTTTTTCATGAGTAAATAATTCAAAAATGGTAACGACTTTAAGGCCTCGCTATTCAAAATACAGTTTATTTTACTATTTACCATATTCAATTCTATCTTTGCGCAAAAATCGACAACATGCGCATTTTACTACTTGGATCTGGAGGAAGAGAACATGCCTTATCATGGAAAATGGCTCAGAGTGAGCACTGTGCTCAGTTATTCATTGCGCCCGGCAATGCAGGAACCAAGCGATGTGGTGCCAATGTAGATCTTGATATTAAGGACTTCAAGGCGGTGCATAGCTTTTGTGAGCAGGAGCAAATCGAGATGATTGTAGTCGGTCCAGAAGAGCCACTAGTACTCGGCGTGCAAGATTACTTCAAAAACAATACTGACATTAAGGTAGTAGGGCCCAATGCAGAGGCTGCGCAACTCGAAGGCAGTAAGGCTTATGCGAAGGAATTCATGTTTAGACATAAAATCCCTACAGCTGGGTATAAAGAATTTAAGGCTGATACTTTGCAAGAGGGGGTAGACTTCATAGCGACTATAAACGGGCCGGTGGTGCTTAAGGCTGATGGAATCGCTGCGGGTAAAGGTGTTGTTATCTTAGAAGATACGGCTGCCGCTCAAGCGGAACTCACGGCTATGCTTCAAGGAAAATTTGGTGCAGCAAGTAAACGCGTCATCATAGAGGAATTTTTGGATGGGATCGAATTTTCAGTATTTGCGATCACTGATGGAAAGGACTATCAACTACTGCCTATAGCCAAAGACTATAAACGTATCGGCGAAGGAGACAAAGGGCTCAATACCGGAGGTATGGGTGCTGTTTCTCCAGTTCCATTTGTAAATGATGAACTGATGCAAAAGGTGGTGGATAGAATCGTAGAACCAACCATACAAGGAATACATAAAGAAAATCTAGACTATAAAGGTTTTGTCTTTTTTGGATTGATCCGAGTGGGCAATGATCCATATGTAATAGAGTACAATTGCCGTATGGGAGATCCGGAGACGGAAGTAGTCATCCCAAGATTAAAATCTGATTTGGTGCCTATTTTGAGTTCATTGTTTGATGGTAGTCTGAGTAGTCAGCAAGTCGACTTTCACTCCGATGTGGCGACCACTGTCATGATGGTGTCGGGTGGATATCCTGAGGCGTATGAAAAAGGAAAGGTTATCTCCAATACTGATCAGATCGAAAAAACGCTACCCTTCTTTGCGGGCGCTCAAGAAAATGAGCGTGGTGAAATTGTAACCAGTGGCGGTAGGGTTTTGGCCTTGACTAGCTTGGCCAATAGCATGGATGAAGCCTTGGCCCTATCTTACCAAAATGCTGACAAGGTTATGTTTGATAAGAAGCATTATCGTAAGGATATTGGGTTTGATTTGTAGTTTTTCTTTGTGCACTTTGTGGTATAGTGAAAAAATGAAGTTAACCACATAAGGATCATGAGACACATAAGGAATTCACATAAGAATGTACGACTCGATACAGGCGTGAATCATAAGATACATAAGTAGTTTTAATAAAATTCGCTGCTCTTTTTTTGTAGCACTCCCCTCCTTATTTTTCTTATTTTTGCGTGAGGGATCGGAAGCAGTGGGCATCTTTGATGACCAAGTCCGCAGGACCGAAACGAAGGTGGAGTGCTGCAGAGCCCGACTCTGATCGAAATGAAATGTAGATCAGAGGCACGCCCAAACCATCATCAAAAAAATAGATGAATTTATCTGTAGAAGAAATCGAAAAAGTCTTTGGTGTCACGGGGAATGGGCATAATGCTTCATTGCGCTATGTAAGTATAGATAGTCGGCAAATAGTCGAGGCAAGAGACACTTTGTTTTTTGCGCTGAAAGGGAGGAGCAATGATGGGCACAAGTATATCGGGGAATTGTATTTGAAAGGGGTGCGTAATTTTGTCATAAGTGTGATGCCAGATGTGCGTACTTATGCGAAGGCAAATTTCTTTTTGGTGGATGATGTTAAAGTGGCTTTGCAACAATTGGCTGCGTACTACCGAAACACACTTGACGCTACAGTGATCGGCATCACGGGCAGTAATGGCAAAACAGTGGTCAAAGAATGGCTGTCTACCATGATGCAACCATTAGGGAAAATCGCAAAAAGTCCAAAGTCCTACAACTCACAGATAGGTGTGCCATTGTCTATCTTCCAGATAAATAAAAATGACGCCTTCGCTATCTTGGAAGCTGGAATTTCTACTAGAGGCGAAATGGAGCACTTGCAAAAAATGATATTGCCCGACTTCGGAATCTTGACTAATATAGGCTCGGCGCATGATGAAGGATTTGGTAATAGAATAGAAAAAGCTAATGAAAAATTGAAGCTATTCAAGGGTGCTAAGGATTTGATTTATTGTAGTGATCAAAATTGGGTTGATAAAGTTGAACTTCCGAAAGGGCTTACTCGATTGAATTGGACGGCTGAGGAAAAAGGTCATTTTAGTGATGTAAAGTTTGATATAGATATAACGCAAACTACAATTCATATCAGTTATGCTGGAAGTCAGCATAGCTTTGAAGTCGGCTTTACGGATAAATCTTCTCTTGAAAATATAATTCAGTGCATATGCATATGTCTTCATCTAGAGTTATCTCCCGAAGACATACAAAATGGACTAGAACAATTGTATAGTGTGGAGATGAGGCTGCAGATGGTCGCTGGCAAAAATCAATGCATCCTCATAAATGATGCCTATACCGCAGATATAGAATCGCTCCAAGCAGGCCTTGACTTTCAATCCCGCCAAGGCACAGATAAAACCAAGACGGTGATCATCTCTGACTTTTTGCAAATGGGTACTGGGTCTGATGAACTCTATAAGCAAATAGCGGAACTACTGAATCAATATAAGGTCAACAGAGTAATTGGTATCGGTCAAGAAGTGTCTGCCCTAGATCCATATATGGATGAGGAGATCAATGCGGTTTATTATAAAAGAGTTAATGCTTTCTTAGAATTTCACGATTTAGAAAGCCATCAGAATGAAATCATCTTAGCCAAAGGCGCTCGCAGATTCAGATTTGAGTTTATCATCAATCGCTTGATGGATCGTCAGCATGAGGCCGCGCTGCAAGTAGACCTCAGTGCTATGCTCCACAATGTAAACTTCTTCAAGAAAAAACTGAACAAGCACACAAAACTGCTTGCTATGATCAAGGCCTCGGGCTACGGAAGTGGTTCCGTACAGGTAGCGAATCTGCTAGAAAATTCTGAGGTAGATTATTTTGGGGTGGCTTATCCGGATGAGGGTGTTGCACTACGAAAAAAAGGAATTCAAAAACCAATCTTAGTTTTGAATTGCCCTACTGCGTCTTTTTCAGCCTTATTAGAAAATTTCCTTGAACCAGAAATTTATGCTTTACAGCAGTTGCAGTCTCTGATCTACTATTTGCCCGAAGGTCAAAGCATGAAAATTCATCTCAAAATAGAAACGGGAATGAATAGGCTAGGCTTTGTAGAACACGAATGGACTGAACTGATCGAACTATTAGAAAGGGCTAAGAGCAAAATAATTGTTCAAAGCTTGATGACGCATTTAGCTGCCAGTGATATAGCAGAGCAAGATGATTTCAGTGCTGGCCAAATCAGGCAGTTCAATAGAGCCTATGAACACATATGTGGAAATTTAAATATAAATCCCGACAAGCACGTTTTGAACACTTCAGGAATTCTAAGATTGCCACAATACCAGTATGATATGGTTCGTTTGGGCTTGGGACTATATGGGATAGACCCGACAAATACCGGGCACTCAGCACTCAAGGAGGTGCTAAGTTTTAAAGCTAGTATTTCGCAAATAAAGCAATTGAGACCTGGGGATACAGTCGGATATAGTCGAGCTGGTCATGCTACGGATCACAAAACGATTGCGATAGTGAATGTAGGATATGCCGATGGTCTACTTCGCAAAGCTGGCAATGGCCGCTTTAAGGTTTTGATAAATGGGAAATTAGCTCCTACGGTAGGCAATATTTGTATGGATATGTGCATGATAGACATTAGCGATATTGACCATGTTTCGGTTAATGATGAAGTGACTATATTTGGATTGGCGCATTCAGTGGAAAATTTGTGTAAGGCACTAGACACAATCCCATATGAGGTCTATACAGGCATCTCGGAAAGGATAAAACGTGTATATTTCAAGGATTGAGTCTACTTCGAAAACTCACAAAAACTCAAGAATAAATTGTTAATTTTGAATTTCGAATGTTGGCTTAAATAAATGCATATTCGAAAAACTAAATTGACCAAAAACATATTATACAAAGATGAAATATTTATCACTCGTTCTACTACTAATTGCTTCATTGAACTTGTTTGCTCAAGCTGATGATGAAGTATTATTTACAGTAGAAGATTCACCTGTACTCGTAGGAGAATTCAAATACATCTACGAAAAGACAAATCAGGATAATGCTGACTATTCTAAAGAGTCGGTTGAAGAGTATTTGGACCTATATAAAAAATTTAAACTTAAAGTTGAGCGCGCTAAGGATATCAAGCTTGATACCATCCAAGCCTTAAAAAAAGAATTAGCAGGCTATCGTAAGCAATTGGCCAATTCCTATCTAATAGACAAAGAGGTTACTGAGCGATTGATCGAAGAAGCCTATAATCGTAAGAAGCTAGATATAAATGTGAGTCATATTATGATGAGCGTACCAAAGGATTCTAGTCCGCAGGACACTTTGGTGAAGTACAATAAAATAATGGACATATATAATCAACTCAAAGCCGGCAAAAAATTTGAGGACTTGGTATCCATGTCAGAAGATCCTTCTTCAAAAGAGAAAAATGGAAATATTGGTTTTCTAACTGCAATGTTGCCTAATGGTTTTTATGAGTTAGAAAATGCAGCTTACAATACACCACCTAATAGTTTTTCAAAACCTTTCCGTACAAGAGTGGGGTATCATATCGTAAAGAGTCTTGGCAAACGTCCAGCTAGAGGATCTATAGAGGCTGCCCATATACTGATCCGAACAAGTGAATATAATGCTGACCCTGTTAAAGACGCTGAGTCTGAAAAGAAAATCAGAGAAATATATGATGAACTAAAAGCGGGTGCAAAATGGGATGACCTAGTAAGCAAATCAGAAGATCAAACAACGAATGCAAAAGGTGGGTCCGTAGGTAAGTTTGGAATTGGAAGATTTGATTCTGTTTTTGAAGAAGCTGCTTTTAGCTTGGCTAATGATGGTGATTTTTCAGAACCATTTCAATCCAAAGCAGGTTGGCACATTCTAAAACGAATCAAAAAATTTCCTTTGAAATCATACGACGAAGAAAGAGGTCAACTGCAAAACAGAATTAAGAAAGATGCAAGATATGAAGTTGCTCAAGAGGCTATGATCAATCGCATACGAAGAGAAAATAATTTTACCCAATATGATAATGTAGTCAACAATCTTAGAAATAGCCTGAATGACGAGTTCACTACTTACAAGTGGAAAGCAAATCCTAAACCTTCTAATAAGGTTTTATTCACCATAGGTGACGAAAGCCATATACAATCTGAGCTTGAAGCTTTTCTAGAACAATCTAGTAGAAAGCGTCAACGCTTAGGCAGAAATGGTGACGTAAAAGCAACCTTTAATGCATTGTATGATGAATTCGTTAGAGTAAAGACGCTAGCCTACGAGGAGTCTCAATTAGAAAATAAATTTCCTGAGTTTAAATATTTGATGAATGAGTACCAGGAAGGAATATTACTTTTTGAAGCAACTAAAACGGAAATATGGGATCGTGCTTCACAAGATTCAGTTGGCTTAGCGCAGTATTATGAAAAAATCAAAAACAACGATAAGTACAAGTGGAAGGATAGAGCTGAAGTTTCATTTTACACACTAAACCCAGCTTCGAAAGATCAGATCAAAGCAATACGTAAAATGGCAACAAAGAAATCAACTGCCGATGTTTTGGCGAGATACAACAATGAAAAGGTAAAGCCCCTTAAAGTAAGAAGAGACACTTACGAAAAGGGTAAAAATAAAATAGTAGACGCTATGAAGTGGTCTCCGGGCTCACTATCTGAAATAGAAATCAGCACTCAAGACAATTCGTTAAACTTTATCAAGATAGAGAAGATCATTCCCGTTACCGGAAAGACCTTGAGTGAGGCTCGTGGATATGCTGTAGCGGAGTACCAAGACTACTTAGAAAGAAACTGGCTTGAGGAACTTAAGTCGTCTTACAAAATAGAAGTAAATCAAAAAGTTTTAGATAAATTGATCAAATGATCAAAAGATACATCAGCATTGCATGGTCAGGCCTAATATGGCTTGGCCTATGCTTTGCCTGCGACCAAATGCCGTCTTCCCCATCTGAAGAGAAGAAACAAGTACTGGCTAAGGTCTATAATAAACAACTCTTTGCTGAAGATCTAGAAGGCATCCTACCTGAATCCTATAAGGCGGAAGATAGCACCATGATCTACAATGCATATATTGAGAACTGGCTACGAGATGCTGTCTTGATGCATGAGGCAGAGCAAAAAATTTCCAAAAATATAGACATAGATCAATTGGTCAAGGACTATCGATCTACCTTGATCCTGCATAATTACGAAGAAATTATTGTGAAATCTCAACTGGATTCAGTGATTTCGCAGCAAGAAATACAGTCTTTTTACGAAAGCAATAAAGACAATTATCACTTGAAAAGTCCCTTAGTTCGGGCCAATTTCATGAAAATTCCTTTAAACTCTAATGAAATCGAGGTGGTGGATAAATGGATTGCCAGTGAAGACATGGATGACAAGGTCAACCTGATCGAGTATTGTGGCATTTATGCAGAGGTTTACTACCTAAATAATGAGGAATGGCACGAAATCGATAAAATTACTAGACACTTACCAACGAATTTGTTCCCAAATAGCACTTTATCACAGGCTGGAGCCAATATTAGCCGCCAAGATGACCGATACAAGTATTATCTTCGCATCTTGGAAATCATTCCTAAGAATGAGGCCCCACCGATAGATTATATAGAGAAAAAAGCAAGACAGGTTATTTTGCAACGCAGAAAATCTAAGCTTTTAGAGGAGCACCGAGAGAATTTGTACGATAAAGAAATAAAAAACGTAAAAGTATTTAGTCAATGAGAATAATTTTCAACATCCTATTTATCATGCTTCCGTTATTTGCATTTGGCCAGCGTGAAATGATAGACAACATCATAGCTCAAGTCGGAGAAGAGATTGTATTGCTTTCTGAGATAGAGGAGCAATTCTCACTAGCCAGTGAACAGCAAGTAGGCCTGCCATCAGAAGCGAAATGTGGTATCATTGATCAATTGCTTTCTCAAAAGCTAATTTTAAATCAAGCCAAGCTCGATTCGGTAGTTGTTTCTGATGCAGAGATCGAAACGCAGCTAAACGCTCGTATAGATCGTATTCTAGGATTTATGCAAGGGGACGTGGCGCAATTCGAAGCGTACTACGGTAAGTCTGTCAATGAAGTCAAAGAAGAATTTCGTACTGACCTTCGTGCACAGATCACAACGGAACGTATGCAGGCTAATATCTTAGCCGATGTAAAGATTACACCTTCTGAGGTAAAGGATTTTTTCAATACGATTCCAAAAGATAGTCTTCCATACTTTAACTCCGAAGTAGAATTGGGGGAACTAGTTTACAAGCCTAAAGTTAACGACGAAGAGCGTAAAAAGGCAATGGACAAAGCGCAAAGCATTCGTGATCGTATCGTAAATGATGGAGAAGATTTTGCGGAGTTAGCAAGCATCTATTCTGAAGATCCAGGGTCTGGAAAGTTGGGCGGTGATCTAGGCTGGGCTAAGCGTAACACCTTTGTACCAGAATTTGAAGCAGAGGCTTACACGCTTGAAAAAGGTCAAATTTCGGAACTAGTAGAAACAGAATTTGGTTTCCATATTCTTCAATTGATTGAGCGTAGAGGTAATAGTGTCAAAGTTCGTCACATCTTGATCAAGCCCGTCATCACAGAAGCGGATATGGAATTGGCTGCCTCTAAATTAATAGAAGTACAGAAGGAAATAATGGTAGACAGTATTACCTTCAGCCGAGCCGTTAAGCGTTTTGGAGACGATAAGACTCAAAGCTACAATAATGATGGTGTCATGGTAAATCAAAAAACGGGTAACAGCTTTTTTGAAATCGGTGATCTTGAACCAGATATTTACTTTGCTATAGATACTTTAGATATCAATGAAATGACTACGCCTATGCGTTTCACTTCTCCTGGCGGGGAAGAGATGTTCCGTGTTGTTTTGCTAAAGTCTAGAACCAAGCCGCACAAGGCTGATTTATCTCTAGATTATAGCCGTATCCAAAAAGCGGCCTTAGAATCAAAGAAAAATGTCTTTATCAACAATTGGGTAGAAGACAAGATCGAATCTACTTACATTGAGTTTACTGATCCTTATGGTGGGTGTAATATGATCAATGATCGTTGGGTGAAATTGAAGTAGGTGTTGGCTGTTAGCAGTTAGCTGTTAGCTGTTAGCTCCTTACATCCGCAAGTTAAAAAAGAAAAAGACCGCAAATTGTTGGTTAAAAACACTTTACGGTCTGGTGTTATTCACCTATATTGGTGATGCTACAAACACTAAAAATGAAGATAGAAA
>CALIEI010000126.1 GCA_938022165.1 uncultured Saprospiraceae bacterium
GACCCAGTTTTCTTGCATTATAGTAGACGACGAACCTCTTGCACGCAAAGGAATAGAACTCCACGTCAACGAGATTGACTGGTTAGACATCAAAGACCAATTTTCCAGCGCCATCAAGGCAAGTGAGTTTCTGCGATCCAATACTGTAGACATAATTTTTTTGGACATCGAGATGCCAGGTCTCAACGGTATGGACTTTATCAAATCCATCAAGACGGATGCAGCCATTATATTGACCACCGCCTACCCTCAGTTTGCCATCGAGGCATTCGAGCAGGATGTTGTCGACTATCTACTCAAGCCCATTCGTTTTGACCGTTTTTTGAAAGCCGTAAATCGGGCAAGTGAAATATTAGCCCTCCAAAAAAAGGAGTACTCTGAGATCGAGGACATCAAAGAGGATTACTTCTACATCAAGTCAGATCGCAAGTATATCAAACTTTACTTTCAAGATGTGCAGTATATCAAGGGCATGAAAGACTACGTCATGATATTTACGGAAGGAGAAAAATATATGACCGCCCTCAACATCAAGACCATCTTCAAGCAATTGCCAAAAGAAATTTTTGCTAGAGTGAGTAAGTCCTATTTGATCAACGTGAATCGCATCGACGCCATCGACATCGACAGCATCATGATGGGCAAAGATGAAATTCCACTAGGCAATTCCTACAAAGAAGCATTTTTAGAACAACATGTAAAGGGTAAGTTGTTTAAGCGCTAAGCATAGAATTATAAATTATGAATGATAAATTATAAACTACAGCTTTGACGTGTTCTAATTTAAGATAGATATTGAAGAGATTATGGATTACTCCCTTTACATACTAAGTTACAAGTTGGATATTTAATCTACTGCAAAAACAATTTTGAACATGATAGCTTTGAGCAAGAGCGGTTTACATTTATAATTCACAATTTATAATTTAATACGGCGGATTCACTTGCTGCTTGCCCACCAAGCCATCTCGCACAAGTGACCAGGCTTTTCGCAGCTTGGTCCCAGCTTACCCTACAGGCTTGGTCGAGGACTGGTCACTATCGTGCCCACTGCTACTATCCTTATCCGTATTTTTTCCTATGTTGATTCCTTTTTGGACAAGCGGTAGAAGTGGTACTTATCAATGCTGAATGCTAGAGGGCTAAGGATGGAGATGGATGAGCGATGAGCGAATACATCGTAAGACTATAGCCCTCAGTATGAAGTGAAGATAAGTAGGAACGTATGACGCGGTCCCGATGGGATGGCCAGTAGGGCGAGCATCGGGATGGCCCAAGCTAATAAGACTCCAAATTACTACCAAACATGCTAGTTTAACGCTTATAATTCACCAAAGAAGCCACACCAAATGTTGATGCTGAACATGTTAGCGCTGCATTTATAATTTATAATTCACCATTTATCATTAATTACGCTGGTCGTTAAAATTTGTAATTACATCGAAAAGGGAGTGCTGAATCTTTGATTATAGTCTATATTAGAGTGAGAAAAATTGATAAACTAAACAAATCTTTAAATATGAATCAGTTCAAAGCTTACTTCTTAATTCTTGCACTTGGCTTAGTATCTCCTATGGCATTTGCTCAATCAGCAGACGAGATAATAGAAGGTTATCTAGAAGCTACCGGCGGAAGAGATGCCTGGTCTAAAGTAGAAAACATTGTTATCTCAGCTAAGGTTAATCAGGGGGGTATGGAAATCCCACTGGAAATCATGCAAAGTAAAGATGGAAAATCATATACCAAAGTGTCCGTACAGGGCCTAAGTCTCATGCAGGGAGTGTACGATGGAAATACATTGTGGTCAACAAACTTTCAAACTATGAAACCTGAAAAAGCGACCTCAGAAGATTTAGAAAATCACAAAAAAACACTTGGTGACTTCCCTGACTCATTCTTGAATTATAAGAAGAATGGATATACTGTAGAGATGGTTGGAAAAGAAGCTTTTGATGGAACTGAAGCGCATAAAATAAAAATGACAAAGAAGCCATTGATGGTGGATGGTGCTGAAGTTGAAAATGTAGAATTTTACTTTTTTGATGTAGAGACAATGATACTATTGGGATCAGAATCAGAAATGAAAGCCGGTCCAATGAAAGGCAAAACTGCTCAGTCAAAAATGAGTGAATACGATGAAGTAGATGGATTGTACTTTCCATTCTCTATGTCTCAAGGTGAGAAAGGGGGCTTTAGTCAAGCTATCGCTATCGATAAAATAGAGTTGAATAAAGCGTATGATGAAAAGATGCTTATGTATCCAGATGCTAAGGCACCTACTTCTGCTCCAAGTACAGCTCCTACGAGTGCGCCTACAACTGCCCCAACTACCGCTCCGAGCGGAGGTAAATAAAATATGAATTAAAATGCCCTGATACTACCCATATCAGGGCATTCTTTTTTTAAAAATCCAAAGTGCCTGTATTAACTCCGTTTGTATAAGATGTAGGAATATGGTCGCACCCTAAAACAAGACAAAAGATGAAGCAATTATTACTACTATCTACCCTACTCTTCTTCTCTCTTCCAGCAGATATATTTGCGCAAGAACCTATCATCCTTAAAGGCAAAGAGCTATTTGGTGATATGAGTGCAAGACAAATCGGTCCTGGTCTGATGAGTGGTCGTATATCCGATCTAGAAGGACACCCTACTAATAACAGAATTGTATATGCCGGAACAGCTGGTGGTGGTGTATGGAAGTCAAGCAATGGAGGATCTTCCTTTGAACCCATATTTGATGACTACATTCAATCCATAGGAAAGGTGTGTGTAGATCCACATGATCCAGACAATACTATCTATGTAGGTACTGGAGAAATCTGGACAAGAAACAGTACAAGCATCGGAGATGGATTGTATAAAACTAACGACGGTGGCCAAAACTGGACAAAACTTCCATTCGAAGGTTCTGAAAGAATCAGTAATATTATCGTTCACCCAAAAGATCAAAACACACTTTATGTTGGAGAGCTAGGGGCGCTGTGGGGAGATAGTGAAACAAGAGGTGTTTTTAAGTCCACCGATGGCGGACAAACTTGGAACAAAATATTTTATGTAGATCAAAAAACGGGATGTTCTGACCTGATCATGGATCCAAACAATCCGAATATTCTATACGCTTCCATGTGGGAATTTAGAAGAACGGGTTGGTCATTTAATTCTGGTGGTGAAAACAGTGGTTTGTTTAAATCTACTGATGGTGGTAAAACTTGGAATGAACTGCGAAATGGTTTTCCAAAAGGAAAGCTAGGAAGAATAGCCATTGCAGTGGCACCTTCGGATTCAAAAATCATCTACTCTGTAATAGAATCTGAAGATAGTGATCAAAATGGTTTGTACAAGTCAACAGATAGTGGAGCAAATTGGAAAAAACTAAATGGAGATTTCGGTTTGGTAGTACGACCGTTTTACTTTTCTCGTATCGTTGTAGACCCACAAAATCCTGATGTGCTGGTTAAAGCGGGTTTGTTTGGATCAGTCAGTAGAGATGGTGGACAAACATTTAAGGATGCTGGTTTTATGCATGCTGATATCCATGATATTCACTTCGACAATAAAGATTCCGATAGAATGTATTTTGCTACAGACGGTGGTGTATACAGAACTTGGGATGGAGCGACAACCATGGACATCGTAGAAAACATTCCAGTGTCTCAATTCTATCACATCACTTTGGATGATGCTGAACCATACAATATCTATGGAGGATTGCAAGACAATGGATCTTGGTGGGGTCCTTCAAGCTCGCCAGGTGGTGTAGAAGCGAGAGATTGGAATAGAGTCGGCTACGGAGATGGATTTAGAGTTTTGAAGCACAGCACCAAGCCTATCCTCTACTCTGAAATGCAAGGGGCAGAAAATGTATGGCGATATGATATCGAAAGGAATCAACAAAAGACTATACAACCATTGGCAGTGAAAGGAGATCCAAAATTAAGATTTAACTGGAACGCTCCCATCACCTTGAGCCCAAATAAGCCAGATAGAATATATATCGGGAGTCAGTTTTTACATATGTCTGATGATATGGGAGATACATGGAAGATCATTTCAAAAGATCTTACAACAAACAATCCCAAGAAACAAGATCAAGAAAATTCTGGAGGATTATCTAAGGATAATTCTGGAGCGGAAAATCACTGTACCATCTTTACGATTGCAGAATCGTCCTTAGATGAAAATATCATCTGGGTAGGTACTGATGACGGCAATGTACAAGTAACTAAAAACGGAGGAAAGTCTTGGTCAGAAGTTGGAAAGAATATGTCTGGAATGCCCGCCAATACCTGGTGCTATCACATCGAAGCTAGTGTGCATGATAAGGGAACGGCTTACGCTGTATTTGATGGCCATACATCAAATGATAAAAATCCTTACACCTATAAAACTACTGACTATGGTAAAACTTGGACTTCGATTATCACTGAAGATGTGCAGGGTTTTACGAGATGTATACAAGAAGATTTGGTAAATCCTGATTTGTTGTTTTTAGGTACAGAAACGGGGCTTTATATCACTGTAAATGGCGGAAACAATTGGAGCAAGTTTACCAATAATATGCCATCTACTGCAGTTCATCATTTAGAGATGCATGCTAAAACCAATGATATTGTAATGGCTACGCATGGACGAGGCGTTATCATCTTAGATGATGTTTCTCCGCTAAGAGAACTGACTCAAGAAGTATTAGCACAAGATGTTTATTTCTTCAAATCTAAACCATTTACTATGGTAGAAGAAAGTGGCTTCGGTGGAGGTAGTACAGAACTACAATTTGTAGGGCCAAATAAGAATCCAAATGCTGCCATAGTTTATTATCTCAAAAAGAGACACATTTTTGGCAAAATGAAGATCGAGCTCTTCGACGAGTCTGGTAATTTTGTAAAAGAGCTATCGGCTGGAAAATCAAAAGGCATCAATATAGTAAACTGGGACTACCTAATGACCTCCCCAAAAATGGCCAAAGGAAAGACTTTTACATTTGGTGGATTTACTGCCCCTCGTGCTAGTGCAGGAAAGTATAAGGTAGTCATGACGAAAGGCAAGGTAACTTATGAATCAGAATTAGTTATTGATTACGATAAGAGTTCTTTATTGACCGCTGCAGATAGAAAGCGTCACAAAGAAGTAACTAAAAAACTCTTCGACATGTCTGAAGACCTTGCCTACCAGGTGTATCAAATGGATGAGATGATCAAGATGGGTACAAAGTTGTCATCTGAAAATGCAGAAGCTAAACCTATGTTAGATAAAATCCTTCCAAAGTTGACAGAATTAAAAGAGTCTAGCGTGATTACTACTGGTGACAATTATGTTGGACAAGCTGAACCTGAGTTACGAGAAAAATTGGCTACGCTATATGCGAAGGTCGCTTCTGGCTTTGTCCCTCCTTCTCCGTCAGAGATGGATAATCTAAAATTAATTGAGGAACAGTTTAACACCATCAAGAATGACTTGAAGGCCATCAAAACTGGAGACTGGGATAAGCTGATGAAGATGATATCTAAGGAAGGGCAAGCGTCACCAAAACTAATGGATAAGAAAGCTTTTTTGGAGACTACTCCTTAAATAGCATAAGAATAAAGTTTTTGATGAGAAAAGGCACTGCAGTTTTTGTGGTGCCTTTTTTTTGATATAGGGACGAAGTACATGCAACATAAATGCAGACGCATCGGATCAAATTGCCGAAAATATGTATCTTAGATTATGATGAAAACTTGGATGTGGTCCCTTATACTAATAATACCTGTACTCACTAATTTGAATTCTCAAACGAGTACAGTAACTTATACAGCTAGCGATGAAGACATTATGAATCCTGATAGGGGTTTTTACTACCCTACTATCACCTATGCTAGTAATCATACCCCCTTGGTGGCAAGTAACCTGATCAGTAGACGGACGACCTACTTTACGCCTTATCAAGCCAGTTACGATGTAAGGACATCATTGGTGTTTAGATATTTTGTCCTCGATGATTTTAAAAATTCGGCAATAAGTACAAATTATCTCAGCTTAATTGAGGCGGATTTTAATACGGCACGTACAGCGGGTGTCAAACTGATCATACGGTTTAGTTATATCAATTCTACTAGTGATGACCCCAACAATCCAAATTGTACAGATATCTGCCCGCCATATGGCGATACTGATAAGGCACGTATAATAGAACACATTGGACAACTCAAACCCTACTTTGAAAAGCATTCAGATGTCATCTCAGCTGTACAGATGGGTTTTATTGGTATCTGGGGCGAACAATATTATAGCGATTTTTTTGGAGATGCATCTCCTGCTGGTACAGGTTATCTGACAGCAACAAACTGGGATGATAGAGTTGAAATACTGGACTCCTTGCTACGAGCTGTGCCCGAAAACACAATGGTACAAGTACGCTATCCACAAATAAAACAGAAATATCTATATGGGAATAACGCAGCAACAGATCCTGCATTAAGCCCTCCCTTGACCTCAAGTATAGCATATGATCAATCGGATGCAGCTCGTATTGGGCATCATAATGATTGTTTTGTAGCCAGTCCATATGACTTCGGGACGTTTGCTAACTATGATCAAAATACAGCCAATGCGGATACGGAGTTAGCTTTTTTGCGCAGCTACAAAGCGGATGACACTAAGCATACTGTAGTAGGAGGCGAGACTTGTTTTAATGATACAAGTATTCCTGATCGCTTATGTGCCTCAGCTGGAGGAAGAGCAGATAGCGACATGGACTTATTCCATTATACCTACTTGAATTCTGATTTCAATAATGAAGTAAACAATAATTGGGTCAATGTCTGCATGGATGACATCACAAAATACCTAGGGTATAGGTTGTCTATAGCAACAGCTACCTTCCAAAATCAGGTTGATCCCGGAGATCAATTTTCTGTGAGTATAGATATTGTGAATAATGGATATGCGGCTATGCATAATCTTCGATTGGCAGAATTAGTATTAGTAGAAACAACGAGTGGTCAAAAGTATTATGGAGATTTACAAAGTGATCCACGTACTTGGGAGCCTGGTACAACGACAACAGTGAGTTATGATTTTTGTACGCCTATTAGTATGCAAGCGGGTCAATATGCGCTGTTTCTCAACCTAGCTGATGCTCATGCTAGTCTTTACGATAATCCAACGTATAGTGTGCGTCTAGCTCATTTAAATGGCTGGGATGCTAATACAGGATATAACGATCTGATGCATACACTGTCAGTCAGTTCTACACCTATATCGAATGAATGTGCAGACGCGCTTGACATAAGAGAGGTCCCTGTAATTACAAACATTCACTCCACTAATGTTCCAGACATTACTATTTATCCAAATCCAATAGACGATTATTTTGTAATTAAAGGTAATCTAAGTGTTTATACGATTGAAATAATTGATGCTAATGGAATTGTTTATCAAGCGCTCACTGGAGCTGACACGATCATAATCAACACTGCTACCCTACCAAGCGGAATGTACTTCGTCAGAGTAATTAGTAATTCTAATACTACAGTTTGTGTGGAGAAGATTATAAAGAATTAATCAGTGTATACATTTTATTGCATCTAGTATTTTGCTTAAAATTATTGAAAATAAAAATCTCAATCTGCTATATAAATCAATAATAGTAAGAAGTTGCTATCCCTAGTTAGCTCAATCTAAGGTAGCGCATCCAATGACGAGTTGTACCACTGTTTTATTCAAATAGGTCACAACAATATTTATGCAAGCCCTTTAAGTGGTTACAAACATTAGGATAAAATCGACTGTATAAATTAATTTGTTTCCTAACAAAACATAGTCTTTAATTATCATCACTTTCTACATTCGATTTATTTCTGTTTGTTAAAAAAATCAAAATATTTTTGAATTTATTTAAAGTAAAAAAAGTGTTAGAATTTTGAAGTATTCAAAATTTTAGGAGACAAAGATTTACTGTTTAGAAGTAATTTAGATATGAAGCTAATTTAAATTTATCTAACAATTTATGGTCTTGTTGCTAACACAAAACTTGCTGGCTTTCAATTATGCTTGGCACTTTTTTAGATCAATATCGGGTAGGAAATCAATCTTTAACCACCAAAAAAACTATCCATGCGAATCTTATTAAACCTAAGCTTAATCGTCCCCTTTCTCTTATTTTTTCAATCATGTAAAAACGACAAAGTTGAAGTCTTTGAAGACTGTAGTGTTACCATCTCCATGTCGAACGATTCATGTACAAAAATTAATTTTTCAAATAGTGCACAAATAAGCATGGATTGGGAGGTTAATGACACACCTGTAAAAACAGCATCATCCTTTGAATTTGATGCAGCCGAAGCAGGAAATTATGAAATTTGCGGCTATTACAAAACATCAACTTGCCCAACAAGAACTCAAGTATGTGAAACAGTAGTGGTTGGTAAAGATTGCTTCACTGTGATAGACTGTTCAGTAGAATTGGTACTAGATCAGAATTCTTGTTCTTCTACTACCTTGAGTAATAATTTAGACATCCCCATGGACTGGAAGGTAAACGGTACTGAAGTAACGGGAGATAAAGTGTACGAATTTACAACAGGGACTGCCGGAACTTATGAAATATGTGGATCTTATGTAACGCCAGAATGTCCTGATGGTGCGCAGACTTGCACCACTTTAGAAGTTGGAGAAGCTTGTTTCTTCGAGCCAGTTTGTGAAGTAGCTTTAACACAAAATGAAAATTCATGTTCTTCATACTCGATTGGCAATAGTCAGCAGGTTATGATGGATTGGAAAGTAAATGGAGCAGCAGTTTCTACTGGTGTAGGATTTAATTTTGATGCAGCGGCAGCTGGTACTTATGAGATCTGTGGAACTTACGTAACTACCGAATGCCCTGATGGCGCGCAGACCTGCACAACAGTTGAGATTGCACAAGTTTGTCTCACTCCTGAAATGTGTGAAGCACAGTTGATAAAAACAGAGAATACATGTTCCAATTATATTTTTACTTGCGACTATCAAGCAGCTATGGACTGGACAGTCAATGATGTTCCCATGATGTCAGGCAATGTATTTAATTTTGTTGCCGAAACCGCTGGAACCTATGAGATATGTGGTCTAAACGAATCTACTGAATGTCCTGATGGAGTTAGAGCGTGTACTACTGTAGAAATAGGGCCATCCTGCTTTGGAAATCCAGCTTGTGAATTTGACATTATCATGGACCAAAATTCTTGCTCAACTTATACCATATCTAATAGTTTAGAAGAAGACATGAAATGGACTATGAATGGTTTTCAAGTCGCTTCAGGACCAGGATTTAATTTTGAAGTTATGATGCCAGGAAGTTATGACATATGTGGAGAATTTGAGTCGGCTGATTGCTCTGAAGGATCACAAGAGTGTATTACCATTGAAGTAGACGAAGGTTGTTTTTAATGGATTACAACCTAATCATATATAGCCGTATATTCGATTAACTAAAAGGGTGTTTTAATAGCAATATTAAAGCGCCCTTTTTTGTGTTTGGAATAGGTTTATTTTGGCTTGAATAAATTGCTTATAGATACAATATAAATCCATCTTGAGCTATGATAGATACGTGTATAACATCAACGGCTGCCTGCCAGACGAAATGAAATGGAGGCTGGAAGCCGTTGACGAACGAGAGCCGTTGATGTTATTTCTATATTTTTTTTTATTAAAACAGACGTAGACGAACGGGGCGAGATCTATACTATTTACTTTTTCCTGATCTACTATTATTAGCTCTAACAGCATTTTTTTTATTTCTTTTAACTACTCCTCGCTTTCTGTTATTTCTAGCTTTTGAGACTTTCGAAACTGTTACTAATTTTTTAACTTCTACTGCACGAGCTCCTTGATTCGCCATTAAATTTTGCTCAAGAATATTTCTTACAAAACTATTTAATGATGTCATGTTTGCTTTAGCCTGTAAAGCTAATGCCATATGTACCTTCCTTGGAACACGAACATTAAAACTTCCTTTAAAAGCTACTTCTGGCTCTACCCCACGATCTTCACAATCTGATAAGTAAAAATCAACTGCTTCTTTAAAATCCTTTTCTAATTTATCACCCGTTTTTCCCTCATAGGATATTAAGCTTTTTATTCCAAGCACTTTTCCATACATCAACTTATCTTCTTTGCTGTATTCAATACTTCCATGATAATTCTTATATATAAGATGATTCATAATTCTAACTTTTCTTTTATCTGTTTTAACATATATGCTTTCATAATTCCACTTGGATGAGGCTTATGTAATATAATGCTATCCTCTTTTTCTTCATTCTCAAATTTTACTCTTGAACCTGAGGTTTTGCCCTTTTTTACTGGTTTATAATCGTAATACCCCAATAATCTTACCACCTCATCATAATGGAAGTCTTTTGGTAGCTTCTTAAAACGATCTATTAATTTATCCTTTTTAGACATAACGTAAAAGTAACTATATTTAGTTGCATTAAATAATATTTTTTCGGGTAGGGATAGTAACAGTGGATGACGATAGGAATCCAGTCCGCGCAAAGCTAGGTGGGAGAGCTGGGACCAAGCTGTGGAAAGCCCGGTCGAGCTGGCGGGCGGTCTGGTTGTCTAGCCTGCGAGAACCCGCCAAAACAAAAACCAGTCTATAGAAAAAATATTACTTGTTAATTGTCATCAGGATTTTTTTAGAACAACATAAAAAGGGCGATCTTTAAGCATCATAAAATTCGACCAGTAATGAGTGAAAAGAAAAGATGTTCTTGGTGTTTATCTTCTGATCTATATATTAATTACCATGACGAAGAATGGGGGGTGCCTGTTTACGATAATCAGCAATTGTTTGAGATGCTCAATCTTGAGGGGGCACAAGCTGGGTTGAGTTGGATTACAGTACTGAACAAAAGGGAGCATTATCGCAAAGTATTTGATGGTTTCGACCCACATAAAATGGCGAAGTACACGCAAAAGAAAAGGGAAAAACTACTATCTGATCCAGGCATCATAAGAAATAAACTGAAGGTGAATGCTTTCATTGTCAATGCACAACTCTACTTGGACATGATGGATAACGGGCAAGACTTCTCTGAATTTTTATGGTCCTTTGTGGATGGTAAACCTATCAATAATAAATTCAAATCTCTGAGTGATGTCCCGGCCAACTCCCCTATCAGTGATGCTATGAGCAAGGCGCTAAAAAAGAAAGGTTTCAAGTTTGTGGGGAGTACGATTTGTTACGCGTTTATGCAAGCCTGTGGCATGGTGAATGATCACACTAAGGAATGTTTTCGCTGGAAGGAGTTGAAGTAAAGTCTACTTATGTTTTTGATGTGGGGCCATCCCTCGCTAGAGACAAAGCGTGACTCGTCTTCTAGACAAGGCGTGCTTTGTCTCTAGCGAGTGACCGGGCTATGCGATGGTATCCGTGCTGCGCACCCATGATTGCGAAAAAAAAATCGCTATCATGGCATCTACTATCCCTTGTCCAAAAAAAATGTGTTGATCAAATATTATTTTTCACAATTAAAAGAAAAGTGAAAATGAGAGTTTGGTTTTAGCAATTCATTTAATGCTAAGCAGAAATTTAGTGCAAAAATCTCTTTTTAAAAGGAAAGCAGATTGATGCAATTGTAATAAAAAAAGCAGCTCACAAAATTATGCGAGCTGCTTTGCAATTCTAAATTTTTACTCTAATTAGTTGCAGTTAATTCTTAACTCAACACCATCACCATCTGCATCTAAGTTTGAAATTGCAGTTTCTTCTAATGCGTCTAAATCATCTCCGCATACTTCCCCTAATTCTATTACACCAGCACTCATCTCAACACCTCCTAAGATAGTAACAGATTCTGAAGTACATGTTTCACAATTTTCACATGAGAATGTGAACGCTAAAACGCAGATTACTGCGAATGCTTGTATTAGCTTGATCATAATTATTATTGTTAATTGATTAAAAAAAAAATATTATTAATTTTTAAAGGTCTACTCAATAGAACTAAAAGTGAACTAGCAATCAAGAATTATATATGATGGAGTGGAGGAGGAAAATTCTTTGATGTAAACTCTAAATTTTTAGCAATTAATCGGGTAAGCTTTCATTTCGATGCGCAAAGCTATTAAATTATATCAAAAATAAAAATTATTGATTATATAATAAACAAGGTTTATATGAACTGAGTCGCTCAATAAAAGCCTCTTACACATAATGATTTACTTTAATGTGTATGGGTTAGGCTCTTTTGGATCTTGCTAGTACATTTTGTGGAAAACTTCCTGATTTTATTGGCTTATAGGATAAAACAATGTTGTATTCTTGCCTTATCAAACAGGCATAATTAAGTCATTAACGAGTGAATAATAGACTTTGTTTGTTGATTTAATATCGGATTTCCAATCGAGCGTTTTTCCCAAAAAGCCAAGAACCCATCCAAAAATAGGAACCCTACTTATGTTGTCTTTAAGTTGAACTCGGCTGCTGGGATTCCTCTGCTTGCTATTCTGGTCTCCCACTCTTCGGGTCTGTCATTCATCATTTGTTTTTTGCGAATAACCAACTGTTGTTGAATGGTAGCAAAGTGATCGCCTTGTTGGAAAATTTTATGCTCAAAAAACCAATTGACAAAAGTCCCCGCCCTCTTGCGAATGTCATGTGCAGTGGGTTTATCATTTTTTTGAAAAAGATTTGACTTCGATTCAAATATTCCCCAAGCACAAATCACATATAGGTCTTCAAATCCAACAAATTCGCTGCTCCCCCCCGAGATGGAAGGAACTAATCTATTGATAGCAATGGATGGAATAACATTTCTTTTTACCAATAACTTATAGGCTCTAATTTGTGATCTGGTATAATTATGCACTAGGCTTTCTTCAGTAGGAGCCTGCCCTTCGCTTAATATCGATTTTTTTTGAGTATCATCTTTTTCGGTAAACACAAATGTCAAAGCTGTTACCCGTTTACCGGTTCTAGTGTAAATAAGATTTATTAGATCTATACTAGTATATAAGTTTATTTCTTGTTTTATTTTATCCAGCACTCTCTCTCTAAAACTATTAAATCTTGGATACTTGCCAGCGATACCAAGCATAGCTTTAAGATCCTCAACATTATAATTGAGCTGACTTACCTTTTCGTGTCTTCTCATCCGATCTCTTTGGGCCTTGAAAATCTGAAACATTCGGATGGCATGTCCACTTTTCATTTTCGTTGTTTCCAAACGATTAATCTGGGCATATTCATTTAGTTGTAAGAGAAATGGTTTCAAGTCTTCAGAAAAAAGAAATCGCAATGAAACTTCCTGATGCTCATTTTTTACAGGCATTACTGATTGAAACCAATTTATTTTGCCTGGGAAGGCTCTACCGTCTATTTCTAAATCGGTAGGGAAGCGTATTCTTTTGTCTAGGATATTATCGGAGAAGCGATCCATTTCTTCGTAAAGTCCACCCCACTTTTTACCATCTTCTTTTAAGACTGCTTCTATTTGCTTTACAGATACAACTTGCTCGTGGAATCTTTTCTGGCTTTTAGGGTCGATGTTGGATATAAGAAAGAGAATGACCTTTTGCTCTCTGGCTGTAAGCTTATACTGTGCATTGAAAATAAACCTATTTTCAATTCTTGCTATTTTAGTACTCGATCTTGTAGTAAGCTGTTTTGTCATTTATGCTAAACTTAGATTGTATGCGACAGTGCGCAATATAAATATGTTGTTAAAAATTACAAGTGATCTTAAAGCCCTGTTATTGTTGTCTTATATTAAAAAAATACATAATCCGTACTTCTAGCCCTGATCATGTTGTCAATTATCCCTGATCGTGTTGTCTTGACTGGAATGAACCCATAACAAGTTGTCTTTTGAGCTAACTATCCCCTTTCTTGTTGTTAGTTTGATCATTATTTCAAAATTGATTATTGCAGTCATGCCTGAAACCCTTTAAAATAAGGGGTTTAAACGTAAATGCTAGTCAAATCCACCCTGACTATGTTGTCTTTTAATACTTCCAGAATTCCTTCCTGTTTATGTTGTCTTGATCGTCCTGTACATGTTGTCGCTTATCCCATATTATGTTGTCTTACGACCCTTACCATGTTGTCAACAAGCCCTAATCGTGTTGTCGCATAAGTTAATATTACCTTTATTATTGCTTGTTTTCCAATGATTTACAACAAGTTTTTGTAGACTATAAAGTATTAAAGAATTAAAATATTTAAATAGTCTTAAAGAGAGGACTATTTATATATTCTTTTTATTTAGTACTTCATTGTCATCAATACGCTTATAAAGGGCGAATTTTCCCCATAAACATATTGATTATATCTTAAAAGATTGAATTTCTTGAGCTTATAAATAAAAAATTAAATTAGACTGTAAACCGGGCGCAAAACGGATTTTATATATAAACAATATGTTTTATATCCAAAAACTCCTGATAACGAGCGATTTATTTAATGACAACAAGAACAGTACTTGAAGATCAGAGCAGCGCCCCTCTACCAAATTTAATTTCGCAAATGAAATAATACACGCCAAAGTATATATCTGTATTATTATAATTTATAAATTTCCTCATATGTAACAATGGTTCAGCAGTAAACTTTAAATTCTGATAACCACCATATTAAGATTATAACAGCAAATTCTATAAGTCGTAGAAAATCATATACTTATATGGGTTTTATTTATGATTTTACAGAAATTACCGAACCATTCATGTAATATGAGTTAAGTTGCTTTTCTTGTTTAAAAGAGAGGTGCTACTTGTTTTTAAGTGGCTAAGTTGTAAAAGCCCCTTATGACAAGATCCGATCTTATACTCCCTTATTCTCTAGCTTTAAGAGATGAGTCCACTCCGAAAAGTCACGAAAGCACAAAATGACTCTTTTGGCGATATTTTTATTGAAATGATTCTAGCCAATGCAAGTTTGCATTGGTTCCTTCATTATTTTGATCTACTAGATCAAAATTGCTCCGCATCATTTAGTCACATCCAAAATAGCCTATTTTTTGCAATCCGCTAATTTCCGGAGTGGACTCAATGTTTATTAAATATTAAGATTTCTTAAATTCTAAAACTTCACATAACGCTAAATTTTGACTATACTTGCGCCTTGTTTTTGTAGTTTTATATGCAGAAATAAAGAAATTAAATCTTGAAGTAATTTGGATACAAGTATTTTGATCATGTGGTTAGGTTTTACCTTTGCAGCTTATTCGGTTGTAGGTAATGATAGTATCCAAACACTCGGTACCTTCCTTTCTTCTAATGAAGATAAGCACTGGAGTAAATTGTGGTTATTCGCGGGTTCTATCCTAGCGGGGACGCTCATTTACGGATGGATAGTGTATGGCGGAGACGTTTCTTATGAGCGTCTGACCAAGTATCCAGAGATGACGGATATGTCTTGGGTCTTTTTGTTGCCTCCTCTTGTTCTTATTGCGCTTACTCGGACGGGAATTCCAGTGAGTACTTCGTTCTTGATATTGACCTTCTTCAATGAGAAGAACATGGTGGATATGATCGTCAAATCAGGTAGTGGCTATCTTCTGGCTTTTGCCTTGGCTATAGTGCTTTATTTTTTGATTACGAATGTCTTTGAAAAGGTCGTCCGTGAAAAAGAGATGGATGAGAAATTGCGTTTGAGATGGACTATAGCGCAGTGGTGTTCTACGGGTTTTCTCTGGGCGATGTGGCTTATTCAAGATTTTGCCAATATCTATGTGTACCTACCTCGTGCTTTAAATGCGATGGAATTAGCCGTATCATTGGTTATTTTACTCGCTATGTTGGCTTTCATATTTTATAGCAAAGGGGGTAAGATACAGAAGATAGTCAAGGCAAAAACAAATACCGCTGATATCAGATCTGCTACTATTATCGATCTTTTATTTGGTTTGATTCTTCTCTTCTTCAAAGAGCTAAACAATGTGCCTATGAGTACTACCTGGGTGTTTATCGGTCTTTTAGCTGGTCGTGAGATTGCCATTAAGTATAGGTTGCAGGAGTTTAGCAATGCTACGCTTAAAGATATCGCAATGGACCTGCTCAAGGTTTTCTTCGGACTTGCGGTTAGTATTGGTCTGGTTTATTTGCTGAAGGTGTTATAGGAGGTTTTTAGGTGTCTAGGGGGCTAGGTGTCTAGTTTTTAGCATTTAGTCTCTTAGCAATTAAACAAAATAATAAGAATACTCTCTGTTCTTCGAGGTTTTCAACCTTGCGTTAGGACACATCTTTTGCGATTTTAATACCTATGACAATATTTTCGAAACGTTCAATTCCTCTGGCTCAATTCCTCTGGTTCAATTCCTCTGGTTCAATTTTGCTTCTGGTGACGAGCACGGAACAGATCACTCCACCCAGTCATCCTTACCTTAGCTACTTGAGTCATTGACCAATTTGAAGATATTATTTTTTTGTCTATACTTAGCCCAGGATGGGCGGCGGCCTATAGCGATGGGTGAAGCCCATCGTGTGTTGAAATATTAACTCAAGCCCTGTAAGGACGAAGGCGACAAATGTTTAAGCTGCCTCTTCCTTTATCTCGGCGAACACCATTGTAAGATATCAAAACAATTGTGACAGGTTTGCTATCGTCCCTGTAGGACTCCAAATTTGCATCAAATTTACAATGGGTTTCACCCATTGCTTCATGCCATCGCCCATCCTGGGCTAGATTTGTAGCATAAATTATTATCATACTTATCCTTTAGCTCACGTAAACTAGCATTGGGTTTTCTAATATTTGTGTCCTAACGCGTGGTTTTCAACCTCGATGCCATTCTCGCCTTTCTATTTTGTTTTATTCACGGTTTATCCAGGGCTTTAACCTTCTTGCGTTTCACTTATATTGTTTGGTTTTCCAGGATACAACAAAATGAAGTTGTATTTATTTCGACCGCTTTGGGGCTTGTGATTTTTGTTTCTTTTTGACTTGGGGCGTTGCCCCAAGCTATTTAGTGCGCCCACCTTGGGGCTTGGTTAAACAATACAATAAAAAAATTCTGTTCGTCGAGGTTTTCAACCTCCATGCCATTCTCGTATTTTTCTTTTGTCTTATTCTAATAACTTGAACTGTATACATCTAAACGTAATTTCGCCCACTTTGGGGCTCCCAATCTCCCTAGTTTACTAGAGCCCTAGACAACTAGACAACTAGACACCTAGACACCTAGACCTCTAGACAGCTAGACACCTAGACACCTAGACACCTAGACACCTAAAAAAGCTAGACACCTAGACACCTAGACACCTAAAAAAGCTAGACAACTAAAAAAGCGTGACTGGGTGTAATGATGACAAAATGGGCTGACACGCGCTCGAGCTTTTGTCAGTCCGAAGGACCGCAGCGAACGCGGAGTCATGCAAGACAGGACCCATCTATACTGCTAATTTTCTAGCAGAATAGATGGGGCACGCCCAAAAAAATAGAAGAATATAAATACCAATCTCGCTAGACACCTGTTAAAGATCACGCATCCCTCGGCAGAGGCCTCCCCGTGGCGAGCACGGGACAGGCGGTTCCCTTACTAAAAATGTCCACTGGGTATTTTTGCTACGTATCGTGCAGTCAACTAGATAACTAGACACCTAGACCCCTAGACCCCTAGATACCTAATTTACGCTCCAATCTTACCCAACTCGACACCTTCGGAGTAGGCCGCTTGGACACCATTTTCGCTGAATGCTTTCTTGATGGCACTGTATACCTCGAAGGTCGCGTTCCAGTAGTTGTCAGGGTGGATAAATGGTCGCACTGCCACCACGATGTTGTGACTATCATAGGATTCTATACCTATCTGCGAAGACTCGCCCTTCATGATGATGTCGCAATTGTCTAGTGCACCTTGTATGACTTCCTTGACCTTAGGGAAGCTCTCTTCGTAAGGCATAGATACCTGCAGCTCTAAGCGAATCTTACCCTTAGTGGAAAAATTGGTAATGATGTTATCCGTAACTTGTCCATTGGGAATGATCAAGGTTTTTTCATTAGGAGTCTCTAGAGTAGTGTTGAATATCTGGATGCTATTGACCTTGCCAAAGTGGTCAGATACCTTGACCCAATCCCCCACTCGATATGGCTTGAAAAATAAGATGGTCAAGCCGCTAGCAAAGTTGCCAAGGAAGCCCTGCAGCGCTAGACCCACTGCAAAACCCGCTGCAGCCAACACACCAAGAAGCGTGGAAATCTCGAATCCAATAAAACTAGCTGCAAATAGAACTACGATCGCTTTTAAGAGCAGCTCAAATAGAGATCCCAAAAATTCTGTTATCTCGATACCTAAATTCGCTTTTTGTAAGCCTACTTTGATGCCTGCACTTACACGTTTGGCAATGAATAAACCAACTATCAATACTAAAATGGCCATGAGGACCTTAGGGACGAACACGACCGCCCAGTCCATGGCTTTGCTTAAATAAAATTCTAACTGTTCACTGTTCATAATGTAGATTGCTGTTAAAATAGTGATTTGAAATAGTGTGTTTATTCCCTACAAAGTAAATAAATAGCTAAGCTATTTACAAATTACTTTATAAGATGTATGGTTCGGCCATTTCTGTACAATTATAAATCAAATTTGTGTAAGTATTGAGTCCACTCCGAAAAGTCACGAAAGCACAAAATGACTCTTTTGGCGATATTTTTTTTGAAATGATTCTAGCCAATGCAAGTTTGCATTGGTTCCTTCATTATTTTGATCTACTAGATCAAAATTGCTCCGCATCATT
>CALIEI010000127.1 GCA_938022165.1 uncultured Saprospiraceae bacterium
ATTTATAATTCACCATTTATAATTGATTAGGGCGATCTCCTCCGGAGCCGTGCTATGCGGCACTCCATGTTCATTTCGGTCCTTCACCAGACGAAAAAGTCTGGTTCGGACAGCGGCTTATGGCCGCTTGCCTACTATCACTATCGCGTTTTTAATGATTAATGTTTAATGTGGAAATGCCCAATGAATACTTTTAATAAGGAACACGTTAGCTTAGCATTGATCATTGATCATTGATCATTTATAATTGATCATTGATTACGGCATTTATAATTAAATAGGAACACGCTAGAGTAGAATTAATAACTAATAATTAAACATTAATAATTATTCACTGCATTTATAATTTACCATTAAATTTCGTCCCCTCTCAGCACACGGTAGCGTTTCCGTGCTTCGACAGCCAGCAAACTATTGCTCATTTCGATAAAGAGACGTTCATAGAGAGACTTTGCTTTTTCAGGATCATTGAGCTGGCGCTCGTATAATTCTGCTAATTTGAAGAGCGCGTTATCAGCACGAATTTCTTCGATATGATTATCAACTATAGATTGGTATTTTTCGGCAGCTTTAAGGTATTCACGCTTCTTTAAGTAAATGTTTCCTTCAGAATAAAGAACGTCGTCAACAAGTGTATGGTCAGAGTAGGTACTCTTAATGGTATCTAGTTTTGAAAAAGCATCCTCAAACCTATTTTGGAAAATAAGCAATTCAGATTCTGAATACAGATCCATAACGGCTGCGGTAGTATCCAGTCCAAGATTATCTGTAATAAATACGGAGATATCGATAGCGTCATTGGAGATCAATTTGGAAGTACTGGCTTTGAGCACTTTGAATTGTGCTTGAGCCCATTGATAATCGCCCATGTAGTAGCTCAATTTTGCATTTCTATATCTAGCTTCATGCCCCAATGCATCATCTTTAAAGTCCTTGTCAACCTGAGCATAAAGTAAAGTCGCTTCCCAGCGTTCTCCTTTCATTAAGTAAAAATCTGCTAGAGCCAACTTGCCTTGAGCTAGAAGCTTTGGTTGCATATTAGGATAGGTGATCAATTCTTGTAGGAGGCTAATAGCCTTGTCATGATCATTGAGGTAAAAAGCTTCTAGGTTTGCCAGCTCTAAAATGATGCTAGCGGTGGTCTTGGTTTTACCAAATTCATTTAAGAATCCTTCGTATTCTAATTCAAGATTTTTAAGATCCTCATCCGTATAGCTATACCCTTGTGTGATTTTATTTTTCTTGGAGCGTAAGGTTTGTCTTTTTGCATCAAGATAGAAAGTGGAAGTATTTCCCTTTTCGGTTACGATATAGTCATATGCTTCGATGGCTGCCTCATAGTCTTTTGCGTTGAATGCTATCTCTGCAAGCTTGTAGATTCGACCACCAGTTTCATTTAGTTTTATGTCAAGGGCCTTTACTTGACGAAATGCATTTTTATAATCTTTTTGTTGTACGAATAACCACGTAAGTAATTCTGGATATTCTATGATTTCATCATCTTCTTGAATAGCCTCATAGAGTTGTGTTTGCAGCTCTAGATAATCTTCATCGTTTTCTAACTTTCTTTGAAAGATCGTTTTCAATGCGTTTATTCTGTTCGGGCTACTTTTGAGGCTGCTCAGGTAATATTGAATCATTAGTGGCTTGTCTCCTTTTCTACTGTAGAGGTCTCCAAGATTGTATGAGAAAATATTTTTATCCTTTAGTAGTTCCTCTCCTCGTTGGTAGGTTTGAATAGCTAGCTCATACTTTTTGAGCCCCATGAATCCATTAGCAAGATTGGTGATTGTGAATCTATCGGCGGTTAATTTCTTGATGCCTTTTTCATATTGCTCTTTAGCTTCTTCTTCTTTAAACTGTCTTTCGTAGATATTGCCATAGGTGACATATAATTGGACCTTCTTTGGGTTCTTTTTGATTTCTTTCTTAACAGCTTCTTCAGCAGTGGAGAAATCCTCCAACTTGATCAGGCAATCTACATATCGATTGAAATAGTGGCTGCTATGGGCATTTTTGGCATATAGACCTTGATAAGTGCTGGCTGCCTTTTCGTATTCACCGCTGTTATAGTATTGTTGGGCGAGCCTAGAGTCTTGCGCTGAAATATTGCCTAAGCAAAGCCCTACTACAAAAATCAGTGTTAAAAGCCCTTGAAGAGATATTAAGTAAGCAAATTTCGTATGAATCATGGACTTATTGTCTAAGTTAAGAGTATAACTATCTGATGCTGATATATATTGTCAGTGTTGATAGCAATTAAATGAATACTATATCCTCTAAATAAAAGACGAAATTATACCATTTAGTTACAAATTGGAAGGATTATTTCTACCAAATCCTCGGGTAATCTAAATATTCAGTAAATAATCTAATATAATAGCAACTGATGCGTCATATAGGAGTTAAATAATATGTAAAAAATGTACTTTTGAGACAGTTTTGAGCCCACTGTGAAAAGTGATGAATTTAATACTCAGCTCAGATAATTATTAATTTATAAACTAGTCATTTATGGCATTTGATATTGAAATGATAAAAGCGCATTATGAGCGTTTACCAGAAAAAATCAAGAAGATAAAAGAGACGTTAAATCGTCCGCTAACTCTTGCAGAAAAGATTTTGTATTCACATCTTCATCAAGAGTCCCCTATGGCGAATTACAAAAGGGGTGAAGACTATGTGTTTTATGCACCAGATAGGGTAGCGATGCAAGATGCAACTGCTCAAATGGCCTTGCTGCAATTTATGATGGCTGGTAAAGATAAAGTTGCCGTACCAAGTACTGTGCATTGTGATCACTTGATTCAAGCGAAAATAGGTGCGGATACAGATCTTCAACACGCAATCAATACGAGTAATGAAGTATTCAATTTCTTAGAGTCTGTTTCAGATAAATATGGGATTGGGTTTTGGAAGCCAGGTGCTGGGATTATCCATCAAGTGGTTTTGGAGAATTATGCCTTCCCAGGAGGAATGATGATCGGTACAGATTCTCATACAGTAAATGCTGGTGGACTAGGTATGGTTGCCATTGGTGTTGGTGGAGCGGATGCAGTAGACGTGATGGCAGGAATGGCATGGGAGCTTAAAAATCCAAAATTGATTGGCGTAAAATTAACTGGAAAGCTTTCTGGTTGGGCTGCACCAAAAGATGTTATTTTAAGAGTTGCTGAAATACTTACTGCAAAAGGAGGTACTGGAGCAATCGTTGAATATTTTGGAGAAGGAGCGATCAGTATGAGTTGTACTGGTAAAGGTACTATTTGTAATATGGGTGCCGAGATCGGAGCGACAACTTCTACTTTTGGATACGATGATTCTATGGACCGATACCTTAGAGCAACAGATAGAGCTGATATTGCAGACGCGGCAAATGCTGTGAAAGAGCATTTAACTGCAGACGCTGAATGCTATGCGGATCCTGAAAAGTACTTTGATCAAGTGATCGAAATCAACCTTTCAGAATTGAAGCCTAGACTAAACGGTCCCTTTACGCCAGATATATCTACCAATGCAGGTAACGAAATGACGGATAGAGCAACAAAAAACGAATGGCCTATTGATGTAGAATGGGGCTTGATCGGTTCTTGTACAAACTCTTCTTATGAAGATCTATCTAGAGCCGCTTCAATTGCTCAGCAAGCATTAGATAAAGGATTAAAAACCAAATCTGAATTGGGGATTAATCCTGGTTCTGAACAAGTGAGGTTTACTGCAGAGCGCGATGGTATCATAGATGTATTCGAAAAACTCGAAGCAAAAATATTTACCAACGCTTGTGGACCATGTATAGGGCAATGGGCTAGATACAATGATCCGATCAATGGTCCTAAAAATAGTATAGTACACTCATTCAATAGAAACTTTGCAAAAAGAGCTGATGGTAATCCAAATACCCATGCTTTTGTAGCATCTCCAGAGTTAGTCATGGCTGTATCTATCGCTGGTCGATTAGATTTCAATCCAATGACGGATACACTTATCAATGATAAAGGAGAAGAAGTGAGGTTGGATGAGCCTACAGGTTACGAATTGCCCCCTAATGGATTTGATGTAAAAGATAGAGGATTTAATGCACCCGCTGAAGATGGAAGTAAAATAGAGGTAGTT
Organism: uncultured Saprospiraceae bacterium; assembly: GCA_938022165.1. Classification (GTDB taxonomy): domain Bacteria; phylum Bacteroidota; class Bacteroidia; order Chitinophagales; family Saprospiraceae; genus JALZVN01. The sequence continues at coordinate 4,114 of CALIEI010000127.1, forward strand.
GTAAGTCCTACGAGTGATCGTCTACAATTGCTTACACCATTTAAGCCTATCACACAGGATAGTATGAATGGAATGAGGCTCTTGATCAAAGCAAAAGGAAAGTGTACTACTGACCATATTTCTATGGCAGGTCCTTGGTTGAAGTATAGAGGTCATCTAGAGAATATTTCTGATAACTGCTATACAGGAGCGGTGAACTTCTTCAATGAAAAGACCAATACCGTATTGAATATGGAAACTGGTGATTTCATGGGCGTTCCTGATTCGGCAAGAGCTTATCAGAAAGCTGGAATTGCAACTGTTGTATTTGGAGAAGAAAATCTCGGAGAGGGTTCTTCTAGAGAGCATGCAGCTATGGAGCCAAGATTCTTAGGAGTAAATGCGGTAATCGTTAAATCTTTTGCTCGTATTCATGAGACCAACTTAAAAAAGCAAGGTATGCTTGCTTTAACTTTCGAGGATAAGAATGATTACGAAAAAGTGAGACAAGACGATACGGTTTCGATTCCTGACTTTTCAGAAATGGCACCAGGTAAGCCACTTACCGTAAAGCTTGATCACGCAGATGGTACTAGCGATTCATTTAAAGTGAATCATTCGTACAACGCAGATCAGATTGACTGGGTAAGAGCAGGTTCTGCTTTAAATAAAATTAGAGAAGAAGCAGGTGTAGCCTAAATTTCTTCTTAAATAGATAAAATTCAAAAGTAGCTGCCTATCTTGAGGTAGCTACTTTTTTTATATAATAGCTTCTTGCACATGTTCCTTTACCACCACAGCTTGTCAGGCCATTTGGACTGGGAACCGAAGGCTGTAAGTTACTTGCTCAAGGCAAACAAGTATAAAACTACAGTGTCTTGTACTTGTTAGAGAGACCCTTCAGTGTCTGCGGTGTTAAACAGAGATAGCGTAGCGACTTTTGAAATGAATCGTATAAATATTTAATACCTAACTGCAGTATAGTTGAAGTCAAAATTAAATCAAAAGAACCCATTCACCATCCTTGGTGTAGATCCTGGTACTCAATATACCGGCTATGGGATTATTGAAGTATATAAAAAAGAACTTCGCCTATTGGATAGTGGTGTGATAAATCTGACTGGCTTCGAGACGCACCAAGAAAAGCTACTTAGTATTTTCAAAAATATAAATTTTGAAATTCAAACCTATAAGCCAATATGTATGGCTGTGGAAGCACCTTTCTATGGAAAGAATGTGCAGTCTATGCTCAAATTGGGCAGAGCACAGGGTGCCGCTATCGTAGCAGCCATGAGTTGCAATATAGAGGTTACGGAATACTCACCAAAAAAAATAAAGCAGTCTATAACCGGCAATGGAAATGCCTCAAAAGAACAAGTCTGTGCTATGTTGTCAAGCATATTAAAAGTGCCTTTGGAGGGCAATAAGCTCGATGAAACGGATGCTTTAGGTGCTGCCGTTTGTCATTATTATCAAGCCTCATCTCCATTGGCAGGATTGAAGGGAGGTAGCTGGGCATCCTTCATCAAGCAGAATCCTGATAAAGTAAAAAAAGTGTAGCAATGGATAAGATCGCACTTAAAGAAATGAAATTCTATGCCTACCATGGTTTTTATGAAGAAGAAAGAATCATCGGTGCATATTATAAGTTGGATGTAACTGTGCAAATTAACTTTGCGAAGGCAGGTCAAAATGATCAATTGGAAGATACGCTCAACTATGAACGTATATATCAAATCTGCAAAGAAGTGATGGCTGTTCCATCAAAGCTATTGGAGCACGTAGTAGTTAAGATAGAGACTAAGTTAATTAGTTATGATTCAAATATTGAAGGCGTAAATATCGTCTTGGATAAGTTAGATCCACCACTAGGTGGCGACGTTGCCTCTTCGCAAGTAAGCATAGAGCGTAATTATCAAAAAAAATGCGGACGATGTAGTAGGTCGTTTTTGTGTCACAATAATGCCGCTTGTTGGTGTCATGAATATACCTTGTCGGAGACTGTTTTAGCTACCTTGAACCGCGATTTTAAAGGCTGTTTATGCCAAGATTGTTTGTCGGAGTACGGATCTTAAGCTCACATTTTGTATGTCATGTAGAACATTATGATTGTTATAACAGTTTTTAGGCATAATAAATGCGTTTTAATATCAAATGGCCCATATATAGGCCTTACATTCGAGAAAAATTAAATAACACACAAATTAATTAGTAATGAAAAAATTATTTGCCTTGTTAATGTGTGCTTCACTGATGGCTTGCGATGCAGCTACTTTATCGAAGACACTAGATACCGTATTGGCGACTGATGCCTTATCCAATGTGGATATTGGAAATGGTCTAAAGCAAGCATTAGAGCTTGGCGTAGGAGAAGGTGCTACTTCACTTTCTAAAGTAAATGGATTTTTAAATAGTCCTTACAAGATTCTTTTACCTGCTGAGGTAAGACAAGTGACAGATAAACTTAAAAATATACCAGGCTTCAATTTAGTAGAAGATAAGATGGTGAATTTGTTAAATGCTGCTGCTGAAGATGCTGCTAAGTCTGCTAAACCTATTTTTGTAAATGCAATCAAGCAGATGACTTTTGCCGATGCAACAAATATCTTGATGGGCAACAGAAATGCAGCCACTACTTACTTACAGAGTAAAACAACTAATCCTTTGTACTCTGCATTTTCTCCAAAGGTAGGTGCATCATTGGATAAAGTAAACGCTACAGACTATTGGGCAAAAGCAATGAACGCTTACAATAAGATTCCGTTTGTAAAGCAAGTAAACCCAGATCTTAAAGACTATGTTACTAAGCAAGCCCTTAAAGGTATGTTTGGAATGGTAGAGAAAAAAGAATCTGACATTCGTACCAATGTATCTTCAAGAACTACAGATTTGTTGAAAAAAGTATTCGCTAAGCAAGACAACTAATAGCAATAAAATAAATAAAAAAGGGCTGCTTGAATTTTCGGGCAGCCCTTTTTTGTTTTATGATCCGATCACAAAAACCCGTATCAAGAGAACAAGTCCAAACAACACCAAAACAAGTCCAGTTATCTTTCTAGACCATTCGATATGCTTTTGTGTAAGGCGATTGCTGATGCGCTTAGCCAAGAGTGCCTTGATCATATCAGTACAGATGATTGTAAATAGGATGGTTCCAAAAAACAAGGTAGCTTGAGCATGGTTGAATGTGTCATGGACTACCATGGTAGAAGTGACACTAAACCAAAAGAAGATGGTAAATGGATTGACCGTGTTGATTAAAAATCCTCGGGACAATAAATTGAGATAAGAGCTTCTTGGTTTGCTGGTCTTTGATCTGTCAAAAACAGGCGGTTTGCTGAGCATGATTCCGATGCCTATAGCAATCAAGATGGCACCACCAATTGAGCCCGTAATATAAGTGAAGGTCTGATTTTGTACTAGATCTTCTGCGTATGAGATACCAAAGTAGACGAATAGAATGTATAATAAATCGCTCACCCAGATTCCTAAACCAACAATAAAGGCTGCCAAAAACCCTTCTTCTACACCTGTCTGGATAATGGCAAAGAAGATCGGACCCACCATAACGGTGAGTAATAAACCTAACTTAAATCCTTCCCAAACTACTTCCATCGTGTTACGAGATAATGCTAGCGACTAGTTTTCTATTTCCCCCTCTATTCCTGAACTCACATAAGTATACGCCTTGCCAAGTACCTAAGTTTAGCCTATGCTTACTTATTGGTATTTGAACGCTGTGTCCGACAAGCGCTGCCTTGATATGGGCTGGCATATCATCGGGCCCTTCCATAGTGTGGGTTAGGTCCGGGTCATTCTCTGGGCTGATTTTGTTGAATACCGTTTCAAAATCTACCCTCACTGAAGGGTCTGCATTTTCGTTGATCATGATACCCGCTGAAGTATGCTTTATGAACACATGCAGTAATCCCTGCTCAGGTAATTCGTCAATGGCGGACAATATTTCAGAAGTGATGATGTGAAAGCCACGCGAAAAAGCGGGTAGCGTGATTTGGTATTGTTTTGTCATTTCGTTTGCAATCTTAGGACTCAACTATAAGTTGAGCTAAAGTACGAAATGAAAAAGGAAGATGTTGGCTTTGGATTCTTTAATAAGTAATTCCAGGACAAGGAATCGATCCGAAGTAATACACTAAACTTACACCTAGCATGGCATAAAAGTCATTGTTATTGCTGTTGCCTCTTTGGCGGCCAGTTTCACCGATAGGGATATCAACCACCTCACCTGATCGATCAGCAAGCAAAACAGCCAGTTCGCCTCTCAGATTTTCAAGGTCATCATACTCGGGATAGGTAGTGCTGACATCGTCTAGGTAGTCTGTGAACAGTCTACGTGAACTCACTTCCACTTCGATACTCCAAATGTAATTCAGTGAAAATTTGAGCCCTCCACCATATACTAAGCCTCCGTCAACGGTAGTATATTCTTCTGCTATAAATTGGCCTTCAGTACCCAGTGGTCTAAGGTCTACTAGTTGACCTTGGAACTCTGTCTGAGGATTATAATAGAAGACATTAAATCCAGCAAATAAATATGGAGAGAAGAAATTCTTCTTGCTTCCATGATCGTAGGGCAAAAAGTTAAATTCAAACTGAGTAGCAATATCTACGATATTAGATTGGAAATCTAGGTTTCTTTGTAGTTCAAAAGTATTTTCAGAGTTGGTGTCACTGCCCGCAATCTGACCAGCATTAGCACTCATTTTCAAGGCTAGTCTATTGTTGAAATTAAATCTTGCAAATACACCACCAGCCGGACCAAGCGCGTTGATTTCGTTATCCGTGTTTAGATCTCCAAAATATTGGCTTACACCAGCCCAAGCACCAGCTTCCCATCCCTTTTGAGCATAGAGGCTATTGCACATCAAAAAACCAACAACAAGTAATAAGAATGTATTTTTCACTGGGATTCTATTAGAATTCTATAAATCTGTCCTTGTAGACTGCAAAGGTACTTTAATTACCCTTTAAGTACGATAATCTAGCATCAAAAGATGTAGGCTGTCTCATGGCTTAAAGGCTATAAAACGTAATATTTGCATAAATAATGCCTAGCTAAAGGATTTTTTGCCCAGAATTGAGTTCAGGGACATTTTGCCCTTTTTGAATGTCCGATAAATAGTTGGATATTTGCAGCTATTCAAAACGATATAACATGAAAAAGCACTTCAATCTCTTATTTATATGCTTGATAGGTTTGGTTTTATTTTCGTCATGCCGGACTAGGACTACACGTAGCGCTATAAAAAATGCCGATGTTCTAAAATCAAATCTAGATTCTTTCGATAAGAATAGGATGAAATTGAGCACCAATTTAGTAGAGAGCCTTGAGGAGGCAGGCGACGCCCTACTAGCTGAAGATCCAAATATTCCAGAAGTATCGAAAGATTTCGAAAAAGAATGGAGAGGCATCATGAATAGATACAATAAGCTGAAGAAAGACTTTAGCAATATCGGCGAAAATTCTACTAAGTTTTTTGAAGAGCTCAACGGTTTCAGCTCTGCCATCAACAATGCAGAACTTAGAGAGAGCGAATTGGCGGCAAACAAAGCCTTGGAAGTGAAATGGAAGAAGACATATCAAGACGCCGATAAAGCCATCAATAAGGTAACCACTGTTCTAGAAAATGGAAACGATTTTCATATGGTTTTAGTGGCAAGCAGTATTAGACAAAAGCTTGAGCAAAATGTGGAAGAGCTAAAAAATATGTCTGAGCAAGCAAAGGTGCTTTTGGCAGATCTCGAAGTATTCACAGAGGAAGGGAGAAAAATAGTTGACGGCTTTTAATTTTTTTTTTGGGAGTACCTTTTTTAGGTGTCTAGGTGTCTAGGTGTCTAGGTGTCTAGGTGTCTAGGTGTCTAGGTGTCTAGGTGTCTAGCGATTAGCAGTTAGCCGCTAGCCTTTAGCTTTTTTTTCACTTTTATATTTTGCATTTTAAAAATCTATCTAGCTTCAGATTAACAGATTAACAGATTAACAAATCATCAAATCACCGAATTAACAAACTTAAGAATCATCCCTCTAGAACCAATCCTTCATAAAATTCCTTCATCTTTTGGATCGTTTTTTTGTAGTTCAATTCTGTGTTGATCCATTCCGTGGCGCCAGCTGCGATTTTAGTGCGAAGTGCTTCATCTTTATAGATCTGGAGAATAGCCTTAGTTAGACTTTTTGAATCTTTAGAGGGAACTACGATACCACTTTTGCCATGCTCTACCAGTTCTACATTTCCAGGAATATCTGTGATGATTGGTGGGATACCTAGCGACATAGCTTCGATGACTGACTTAGTAATCGACTCACCATATAGTGAAGAGAGTACAAACACATCACAGCTTGCTACGATATTGAGTACGTTTTTTCTAAAACCTAAAAAGTGTACTTTTTCTTTTTGATTACCCTTTGCAAGAATAGCTAGGTTTTCTTTGTTGTCCATATCCCTTCCTGCTAGTAGCAAATGAATGGGTAGCTCTTCTGGGAGATTATTCATCGCTTTTAGTAAGTAGGGTATGCCCTTCATTCTTCTGTTATTTGCTACGTTGATTAGCAAAAAACTATTGGGATCCAGGCCCAATTCTTTTTTGATGTCATAAGGTTCATATCCTTGATACCATCTGACATCGTGCCCCTTATTGATAGTAATCGTTTTGCTTTTGTCGAAGAATAATTGGCTTTGGATATACTCTTCTACTCCTTTCGAATTGCAAGTAATCTTATCTACTCTAGGATGCAAATATTTGATGTAAGCAGTAGGGTCATACCAGTTGATGTTTCCCGCAAAACCGCGGTAGAGCACAACTTTTACTTTGAGATTTTTTGCAGCGCGTATACCATTGACGATTGAGATACTATTGAAGAGATGCATGACATCGATATAATTATCAAGCACAAAATCTCGAATGGTTTTGATTTCTGTTTTGTCAAACTTTTTTTCAGGATGAAAGTCGATGACTTTTATACCTGCCGCCTCAAAGTCTCTAGCCAGTTGGCAATCTTTGTAAGTCATCACAGAGATTTCAAAACCCAGTTTAGCCAATCCAAAAAAGATGCTGGCTTCAGGTCTACCCGTATGAAAATCTTTGTAGTTACTTATTGCGAGTACTTTGATGGGCATAGATTGAAATTGGAATTTTCGCCAAATATACGGTGATATATTTGCTTTTATTTTTCATGATGTCTAAATAACGGAGAGGTTTTTGAAAAACAATAGTGTGCTTTTTCTGGCAATGACAAAATTATATTGCTAGAAAATCAATATGTTTAGTTCAAAATATGTCTTCGAGCTACCTTTTGAGTTAAAAAGTATTATTTTAACTAACTTTCATTCATGAATATCTGTTAAATTTTTACCCTTACATTTATTTTTCACTCAAAATCCAATTTTTGCCAGTGTCAGTAAAATGCTACCAAAATTATCACAACTGCATCAAACAAGTCCTTGTTTGTGCATTTCTTGTGTTTGGTGGGTTTGCTTATGGTCAAGCTGACGGAATAAAAAGTGGGGTCAATATACAAGCTTCATATTATAATAATGGTCACGTCAACCTTGGTTGGGATCTCATGCAGTCCTACCCGGAGATCGAGGCGTTGCGGATCGAAATAGAACCTTACCGTGTACAACAAGCTGTCAGATGGATTAGCGAAGCCCACGAAAAAGGATATCAAGTGATAGCGACTTATCATGATTCGGCGAATCTTGGTTCGGATGAAAAGACTGAATTAGAAAACGCCGCTAACTGGTGGAAGCAAAATTATGGTTTGCTTTCTGAATCTGGTCCGATCATCATCAACATAATGAACGAATGGGGGAGTCATGAAATCAGTCCGAAAGATTATGCGGACGCCTACAATGATGCCATTACAACTATAAGATCTGTGTATGATGGGACATTAATAGTTGATGTGCCGGGATGGGGTCAGGCTGTCAAGATTGCTGCAGATGCCTATCCGCTATTTGTAGACCAAGACATCATTTTTTCACTACACATTTATACTAGTGCTTTTAATATAGAGGCGCAACGTTGGCTTACTATTGACGATCTCTCTTACCTTGACGCTACGGGAGCCGATTGTATAGTAGGCGAATTTTGTGATACACCAACAGGAGGTGCCGATTGGTGTACCATCATAGATCATTGTTTTGCAAATGGATGGCCACTATTTGGCTGGGCTTGGAATGGGGATGGTCGATCTATGAATATGATAGAGCCTCATTGGAGAGATGAGCCATTGGCCGAAACCTTTAGACCAACCGAATTCATGGACAAAGTGATAGACAAATTGGCTGGAGTAAAATGCTTCACCAAACCGGATGAAAGATGTGAGACCAATAATCTCATCGGACAAAGATGTGATGACGATAATGAATATACGGTCAATGATCGATATAATGAATATTGCAATTGTATTGGAACATTTACCGAAGAGTTGCAATCTAATTTGTCGACTCCTGAAATTATCGTTTATCCAAATCCGGTAAGCAGCAATGATGAACTTACTATTGAGCTATTTAAAATAAATGCAAAAGGCCAATTCAATATCTACAATAGCTTGGGTCAAACTATAATTTCTCAAACCTTAAGGCCTAATCAGGATAAAATATTAGTTAATTCTTCTCAACTATCTAATGGCCTATACTGGGCTAGCTTCCAATCAGATAAAGAAGTTATTGCTACGGAGGCATTTATCGTCAATTAAGCATATTTTTTTGGACGAGGCTGTTACGAAATTGGGTAGTTTATTCTTGGAGGCCATTTGTCACGATTTTTAAAAAAGAAAAATCTCGCCAAATGGGATGTTTCGCATGGTTTACCCAGGGCTGCAGCCCAGGGAAAACGCATCAAAATAATTGATATTCAATTGGATATAAGTTATTAACTTTCGACATATAAAAAATCGAGAGTAAAATGGCAGAAGCATCGACTAAAAAGGAAGGAGTGTTACATTTTTTAATTGGCAAATTT
>CALIEI010000128.1 GCA_938022165.1 uncultured Saprospiraceae bacterium
GCTCTTGCTCAAAACTCTTGCTCTTGCTGTTTACCTCTTGCTCTTGCTCAAAACTCTTGCTGGTTAGCTCTTGCTGGTTTACCTCTTGCTACTATACTCCCAGAACAAAAAAGGGTTTGTTGGACAATTAAGTCTAACAAACCCTTTTTACTTTTATGCTTGAGTCTCATCCGGAAACTCGTATTTAAATTTATCTCGCGAATGAAACCGCTCGCTTCTCTCTGATCACTGTGATCTTCACTTGACCAGGATATTGCATTTCATTTTGAATCTTTTCAGAAATCATGAATGCCAAGTCATCAGCGTATTCATCACTTACTTTTTCACTTTCAACGATCACTCTCAATTCTCTACCTGCTTGCATCGCATAAGCTTTCTGTACACCTTCGTGTCCAAGAGCTAATTCTTCAAGCTCATTGATACGCGCCATGTAGCTTTCCATGATCTCTCTACGAGCTCCAGGTCTAGCACCTGATATCGCATCACAAGCTTGCACTAATGGAGATATGATATTATTCATTTCTATTTCATCGTGATGGGCACCTACTGCGTTGCAGATAGCTGGATGTTCCTTTGCCTTTTCACAAATCTTCATTCCTAATAATGCGTGTGGCAATTCGCTCTCTTCTTCTGCTACTTTTCCTATATCGTGTAAAAGTCCTCCTCTTTTCGCCATCTTAACTTGCTTAGTCGTTAGGCCAAGCTCTGCTGCCATGATCGCACATAAGTTCGCTGTCTCGATAGAGTGCTTCAATAGGTTCTGTCCATAAGATGATCTAAAACGCATACGTCCTACCATCTTCACTAAGTAAGGATCTAATCCGTGAATATCAAGATCAATTACAGTTCTTTCTCCAATCTCTTTGATCTGCTCATCGAGTTGGGTTTTTGTTTTAGTAACTACCTCCTCGATTCTTGCTGGGTGTATTCTACCATCTGCTACCAGCTTCTTTAAAGATAGTCTACAAACCTCTCTACGAATAGGATCAAAACTAGAAATCACAATTGCTTCCGGTGTATCATCTACAACGATCTCCGCTCCTGTCGCTGCTTCTAGCGCACGGATGTTTCTACCCTCTCTACCGATGATCTGGCCTTTGATGTCGTCTGACTCCAAATTGAATACGGATACCGTATTTTCGATAGTATACTCAGCGCACATTCTCTGGATGGACTGAATAACAATTTTCTTAGCTTCTTTATTAGCTGTATCTTTTGCTTCAGCGACAGACTTCTTAACGAGTGCCATGGCTTCGTTCTCAGATTTTGCTTTTACCGCTTCTAAGATTTGTTCTTTTGCTTCTTGTTCTGAAAGTCGAGCAACAGATTCCAATTTCTTGATGTGCTCGTTTTCTTTAGATTCTAAGTCTTTTTTCTTTTTAGAGACAATGTTAAGCTGCTTGTCAAGATTTTCTCTAACCGCTTTCACCTCAACTTCTTTCGCCTCAATATCTTCTAATTTCTTTGCGTAGTCTTTTTTCCTAGCTTCGAATTCATTCTTCTTGAAGTCTAGATCTTTTTCCAGAGATTTGATTTCCAATTCTCTTTCTTTTTTCTCTACTTTGAACTTATTCACTTTCTTATCGTGCTCCGAACGCAATGTATTATACTTCTCTCTAGCTTCTTGAATTTTCTTCTGCTTAACAGATTCATTCTTAGCTTCGGCCTTAGAGATAATTTTATCAGCCTTGATTTGAGCATCTTCTAATTTTCTCTGGGCATTAGCTTTTGCTTCTTTTAGGGCCGCATCTGCTAGTCGGTTTGACTCCTCGGTTTTCTTTTGATTGGCACTACCAGCCATAAACCAAGCTGCTCCACCTCCACCGAAGATACCAACTGCAAGACCTATTAAAATACTTACTATATCCATGTATCTAAATAAATTAAGTGATTAAATAATATACCAAAGCTTATGGCGGATAATCCACTACTAAGACTAGGGTATTGTTAACTGGCTATACATTTTATAACCAGACCCAGATAAGCGAAAACAAGAAATCAGAAAAGCTAAATAGCTGCTTCTAATATTTCGTCTACTTCAGTAAGTGCATCTTGAAAAACAGAAAGATCTGATGGGCCAGTAGAGGCTTCATTGAGATCCATAGCATAGGTAAGTAAAACCATAGAAAGTATATCTTCCTTAGTGGCTTTTGTGTAATCGAGTTGAAACTTGTTGATTTTGGAATTAAGGTTTTTGACTACTTGGAGCACAGCTTCTTGCTTGTGTTCCTCTATTTTTAGGGGGAAGGATCTTCCCGCTATCATTACTTTTATACTTTTTATATTATTTGTAGTCTCACCCATATTAAATCAGTCATCTTTTATCACACTTCCTTCACCCACTCAATACATTTTTCAACTTCTTTGATGTATTGATTGACTTCTTTTTTCAATTTTTTGATGCTAGCAGCTTCTTTACCTTGATTTTTCGTTTTAGAAGCTAAAGTATCGCTTGGTTTGCTCGCCTGAGCTATATGTATTTTACCTTGTTTTGTCTGAAATTGTTCTAATTTCTTGTTTAAAAACTCATTTTCTTTTTCAAGTCTTTCCACCTTCAAAGCCAATTGCTTAGCCTTGATCTTTATAGAGTCCAAACTGTTTTTTAATACGTCCATGAGTGTTTGTTAGTGTTTCATCCTCCAATCTACCTTCTTATGGTAGCTTGAAGCTCTTTCTCATATTGGTTGATCAGCGTACTCATTACCTTGTCCACCTCCTTGTCCTTGATCGTCTTTTCGGGATTTTCAAATTCAAAACTTACCGAATAGGACTTTTTCCCTTTTCCGATTTGCTCGTCATTTCTATAAATATCAAACAAATTTACCTCTTTTAAGTATTTCTTTTCAACTTTTTTTGCAATTGCTTGAATTTTATTGAATTCTACCGCTTCATCTACTACCAATGCTAGGTCTCTACGACTGCCAGGATACTTATTTAGGGGTACAAATTTGACTTTTTGCTTGGCTGTTGATTTATAGATGCTATCCAGGTTAAAAGTGGCAAAAAACACTTCGTTCTTGATCCCAAAGTGTTTTGTGATCGAGGTTTTCACCTTACCCATCGTCACCAAGGCATTTGGTCCTCTAAAATATTTTTGACCATAGGTATATACATCATCTGCAAGCGAATCGACCTGATATCCTTGAATAGCCAAACGGTCCAGAATAAGTTTAACCGTAGATTTTAGGTCGTAGTATGTTACCTGATTTTTATCACTATTCAACCAGCTCTCTCCATGAGATTGCCCTGTTATGAAAAGGCTAAGTTGATTGGTCTCTTTAATTTTCTCCTCGCCTTGGATATAGGTTTTACCAAACTCGTAGAACTTAAGATCAGCATTTTGTCTGTTCTGATTGCGTATTATCGCCTCTAGCCCCGACATCAACATGTCTGGACGCATAATATCCGAGTCTCTATTGGAGGTATTGTTTACATGCACTAGTTCACCTTTATCACGAGGCAGCACTTTTTCGTAATATGAAGATTGAGACAGGGACACTGCCATCATTTCATAAAAACCCATACCTACTAACACATCTGACAAATGAGACTTCATTTTCAAGGGCTGCAGTGGCTTATCTGAAGAGATCGAAGCATTGATCTTGCTAGGGATTGGAATTTTATTCAAGCCATAGATTCTAATGATCTCTTCGATGACGTCTGCCTCTCTGATCACATCAAACTTGTCAGTAGGCACTGATACCTGATATTTTCCGTCGCCTAGATTTTTGCAAGGCATACTCAGCGCTGCAAAAATGTTCAAAAGTTCCTCCTCCGATATCTCAACGCCCATCATCTTATGGATCTGTTGTGTACTTACTTCTACCTCTTTAGGCAGGATTGGATTTGGATAGATGTCTATTATTTCGGATTCTACTTTTGCTCCCACTATGGATTGGAGTAGCATACTAGCACGCTTTAGTGCATCGACTGTCTTACTCGGATCAGATCCCTTCTCAAATACTTTGGCAGCGTCTGTTCTCAATTGGTGACGCGTACTGGTCTTACGCAGGGTCATTGGATGGAAGTGAGCTGCTTCCAAAAATATATTCTTGGTATCATCAGATACGCCAGTATTTAGTCCCCCATACACACCGGCGATACACATTCCTTTTTCGTTGCCATCACATACCATCAAATCATCTGCATTTAGCTTGATCTCCTTGTCATCCAAGGTGGTGAATGGTGAATCTTGAGTTAACTTTTTTACTATGATTTTATTACCTGCGATTTTATCCAGATCATAGGCATGTAGCGGTTGTCCATATTCATGCAAAACAAAGTTGGTGATATCGACAACAGCATTGATCGACTTCACACCGATAGCTTGCAGCTTATTACGCAACCAATCTGGCGAAGGCATATTTTTTAATCTCGTCAGTATCACTCCCGAAAATCTCGGACAGTCTTGTGCATTATCTACAACCACTTCGATAGTTTTATCTGTAGAGTCTACTTTGAAAGCAGATAGATCTGGTAGATTTAGTTCACCTTTTTCTTCGTAGTTTATTTTGAGTGCTGCGCCTAAGTCTTTTGCCACCCCTAGATGACAGGTAGCGTCAGATCTATTAGGTGTCAATCCGATTTCGTAGATATAGTCCGTCTCTATCTCAAAATGATCAGCTGCTTTTTTACCAACTGGAACGGACTCATCTAGTACCATGATTCCATCGTGACTACTGCCTAATCCGATTTCATCTTCAGCGCACAACATACCTTGTGACTCTTCGCCTCGTATCTTTCCTTTCTTGATTTTCCACTCCTTACCATCTGCATCGTACAGCTTGGTTCCTATAGTGGCGACAACCACTTTTTGGCCTGCAGCTACATTTGGCGCACCGCATACGATCTGTAGTAGCTCGTCTCCTCCTACATCGACTTTCGTTAGGGATAGTTTGTCTGCATTTGGGTGTTGACTGCACTCTTTCACATGGCCTACTACTAGTCCTTCTAGCCCTCCTTTTACGGATTCTTTCATTTCCATTCCTTCTACTTCTAGGCCTATTTCTGTAAGGACTTCACCGATTTTTTCGGGTGAAAGATCTGTTTGGATATAGTCCTTCAGCCAATTCAATGATACGTGCATATATTTACTTTTATTCTTGAACCGCAAAGGTAAAAAATATCGAGGTAGTATTCATGCTGTTTATTATGGGCCATCCCACGCCCAATTTATTGTTGATATAAACCTCTTACTCTAGTTTATTTGATTAGTTGAACAGATGTTGCCCTTGATATGGGGCGTGGGTCGCTACGTTTCGCAGCTCGTTATTCACTCGGCCCTGCACCCTTTTAGCTCTTCCACCTATCCTCCCACAAAGGGCTTGGTCTCCTGAGCAGAGCTCAGGCCTGCTTCACATCGCTTGTCCGTTTAAAAAAACAGGATTAGGGGTGGTGCTTTTATGTCGGCCCTCCAGGACTCCCAAATATTTGCACTAGTAGATAGGGCTGAAAGCCCTACCCTATTGTCTTAGCTCCCTTCAGGAGCATTGTAATTGACCAAGTGATCATATTTAAAGAAATAAACAATGCAGCATTTTTTATCCCATTACTGAAATTTCAACATGTAAAACAAGAATGCTAATTGACAACCAGCTTCTGAAGGAAGCACACATTAAAGGATAGGGTTTTAACCCTATTAATAACGATTAAAACGAATGGAGTCCTTAGAAGGCCGACATAAACTACACCCTTATTCCTTCACAAATTTTATGGCTTGAAACAACTCATTCTCTTTTTTTAATTGCAAAAAGTAGATGCCAGATGTCAAATCCAATACATCCACAAAATCTGTATAACCTCCCTGCATCATCTGCTGACCTTGTAGATTATAGATTTTGTATTGCCAGTTTTGGTCTTGCGTGTCGAGGTAGAGTTTGTCTTGGGTGGGGTTGGGGTGGATAGTTAGCCTCAATTTTTTTAAATCTTTTGTAGAAATATTAATATCTCCCGTAAAACTAGTAGATGATAGAAGGCAACTATAAAGGTAGACTCTTGTACTGCTATCCCTTGGGAATGTCACTGGACTAGGATGATTAAGTGTGATAGAATTTGAATCTTTTAAGTAGATGAGCCCAAAATCTAAAACTTCTGAACACCATGATGTATCCAATGAATTTAAGAAAGGGTTTGGGATTTCTGAAATAAAAGAATTAACCCTACACGAATCTTGGAATTGTGTTTCATCCCACGTAATTGTAATTGGAAATTCACTTGTAGTTGGAATATAAAAATAAGAAAAAACACCAGAAACAAATTTCCTATCACATTCTGGAGCCACTATAGCTTCTGTCTTTGATTCTTTGTAAAAGGAAAAGTCTTCTTCCTCATTATAAAATATTAACGATATTTGATTTTGTTCACATACCCAAATTGGGACTTCTTGATTTGGAGAAGGGCCTCTAAATGTTAAGAATCTCACATCAAATGAATCTAATGGGATCGTTAGTAAATCTTCTACATCCATCGATGCATTTTGATTTAAATCTATAAGTGTAAGTGTATCTTTACTCCCGTTAGCATCTTCAAAATAGAGACTTGCAGAATAATCCTCCTCTTGACAAAGTGCAAATAGAGGAATAAAGACTAATAAAATAAATACGGCCTTCATTCTTTAACAAATTTTATGGCTTGAAATAACTCATCCTCTCTTTGCAATTGTAAAAAATATATGCCCGATGGCAATGTGGCTACGTCTACAAAATCTGCATACACTCCATGCATCATTTGCTGACCCTGTAGATTGTAGATTTTGTATTGCCAGTTTTGGTCTTGCGTGTCGAGGTAGAGTTTGTCTTGGGTGGGGTTGGGGTGGATATTAATTTCATTCACATCCAAAGGCTGGAGGACAGAGGTAATAAAAGTTGTATCACATGGAAAATCTACAAATTGGATGTTGCAATCAGAGGATTCAAAACAGCGAATGGCTCCTACTCCACCACTAAAGTCATCAATAATTATACTGATAGGTAATCGAGGACCAAAAGTACTATTTCCTATATTTCTTATAATTTTCTGAGTAAATGAATTCCCACTAAAACCAAAATTAGATCTGCAATACTGAACTTGCAAGTCTTCCCCATTATATTCAACATTTCTAATAGAATCGACATATACAGTTGTGGAGTCTACTGAATCAGTAACTGAATTGTAATACCTAATTATATAAAGACTATCATTATCAAAATCATAATTTAACTGGTACTCCTCAAGAAATTTATCCCAAAAATAAACTTTGCTGCCTTCCTGTAACATATAATCTTCTGAATCTAGATTGCCAGGCCTTACTACCAACGCTTGTCTTCCCATCCATTCTTGTTCACGCAGTATTTCATAATTTTGAAATAATACATCAGAATAAAAGTAATCATCATAGGTCCATTTATCCCCTACACTAAAAGATGCTGATGGGTAAGTATTATAGACTTCCGTGAAGTCTACTCCTTTAAAACTATCAATGGGATCATCTTTTGCAAGAATTTCACTTGTTGCCGAACCAATAGCGTTATTGAAAATTTGCGCAGAAGTATTTAGGTTTGCGATCCCTAAAATAATTATTAATATGACACGACTCATCATAGTTGCGTTTGTGGTGGTTGCTTTTGTTAGTATGGGAAGATAAGTTTTTTAACTTGTAATGAAGCATATGGTTTTAAATTACTCTCGTTTTGCAATATAGTTGGCATCTCATAGTATATAGGCTAAGCTGATTCGGAAAAACACCTCAGAT
>CALIEI010000129.1 GCA_938022165.1 uncultured Saprospiraceae bacterium
TAAATCGGGTGTTTGAATTCCAAGTATTTGTTTGAACTATCAATTAAAAGGTATAATTAGTGCTTTAAGCGAATCGGGAAAACACCTAAGTTCACTTAAGCATCTCTAAATAGTACAAGACACCTAAGAAGTACTAAGGTGTCCCACCTTTATGAGTTGGACAAGCTTAGGTGGTTTCGCCAGCGTTAGAGAAGTTGATTGAACAATTCTGTTTGATTTTGAATTTATATTTTACGTCTATTAAAGAAATAATAACCCATACTGATAGTCAGATAATGATTAATTTTGTTTTTAGATTAACCAACAGTATATGCTAAACCATCAAATAACCCGGGGAGATAAAACATGCCTAGTATTCATACATGGCTACTGTGAAGATCTAAGTATGTGGGAAGACTTTTGCAAAGTTTTTACAGGGCATACCATTCTCAAAGTTGACCTACCTGGATTTGGACAGAGCCCAACCTATGATGATATGACTATTGCCAATATAGCGCTTGAGGTGACTAGAGTGATCGTGCATAACAAGATAACTGAAGTGATTTTGATCGGTCATTCTATGGGAGGCTATGTCGCTTTAGAGATGAGTAGGCTCTTAGGAGATCAGCTCAAGGGGCTATGCATGTTCCATTCACACCCTTTTGAAGATTTGCCGGAGACGAAAATGAAACGAGACAAGGCCATCTCTTTTGTTGAATCCAAAGGCAGCGCTGCATTGATGGAGGTATTGATCCCTACCTTTTTCGCCCCTGCACTGAAAGAAAAAAAAGAGGACTTGATCCAAAAGATGATCACCTCAGCTTCCAAGCTTAGCCCACGTGCGGTCAATAACGCAATGGCTGCTATGCGAGACAAACCTAACCAGCAAATCCTAGTGGAAGATTTAGCCTGCCCATATCACGTTATATTAGGTGATGAGGATATTCCTACGCCCTTCGATTTTTGCCTACCACAAATAAATCTGGCTTGCACCACTAAGCTGACATTACTGCCTGGGGTAGGGCATATGGGTATGTTTACCGCCAAAGAGAAAACGCAAGCTGATATTCAAGAGTTTGTAGACTACTGTGCGAATAAGAGGGGATAAAAAAATCTAAAAATACAGTCCCGAAAAGTGTTTACTTAAATGGACAAATGTGCTATATTTGCACTCCGAATTGAAGAATTCACCTCTGGCGAGGTAGCTTCCCGCAGTAAATGCGGGACAGGTCGCAAATAAATATTCATGGCGAGGTAGCTCAGCCGGTTAGAGCGCAGCATTCATAATGCTGAGGTCGGGAGTTCGAGTCTCCCTCTCGCTACAAAAAAAGCCTTCTACTGCAAAGTAGAGGGCTTTTCTTTTTGGGTTAGGTTAAATTCCATAAGTCTTCTGATTTCCAATTTTCTGGGAATCCCATATGGGCAATATCCACTGAGTCTTGGTATTCATTGATTAAGCTACTTAATTCAGTCCTAAATTTGTGATATGGATTAATGTGATCGAGCAAATAAGTGGTTAAGCATAAACAAGCATAGATTTTCAAAATTTTATCATTTGTATTGTAGTTTTTTTGCTCGTTTTCCCATCTAGAAACCCATTTGTTTTTAGGTGACTTTAGCCACGTTGGACTAATAGTGAGAATGATGTTCCATAGCCTAGTATGGTGAGCACATATATTTCTAATATATACGAGTGTATCCATCCATGATTCAAATACTTGATGATTTAGCCCAAATCTGCTACTAATACTTTTTTTGTCTTTTGCTGATTTTAAGTTTTTATAGATTGTTTGTAAGCTTCTAAAAGTTATTATCTCAAAACTTTTCCAAGCTGGCGGCATATGCTGGTTGTACCTTTTCGAGTATTTTATTATAAATTCTTGTCTAGAGGTTTGAATAGAATTAGAGATTTTATTAAGTAGATTAATATATTTTGGATAGCTTGAAAAAGCTTCAAACTCTTGATACCAAAATCCAGAATTATATTTATGAGACAAATGATAAATGAGCTGTGTTCGAAAAGCTATTTCAATTTGTTCTATTGCTTTGAATGTTATTGATCGCAGTTCGCTGTCAAATTTATAAATGCGAAATATTGTTTCAAAATTTGATCCCTCTTTAAAAATTTCATCTTCTTTAGGATTCTTAAGAAGTGGATACCAAAATGAGCTTAGCCTATTGTAACTAATCATTTCTAAGACTCTAGCTGCTTTTACTTCATCCTGAATAATTAAACCTCTACTTTTTAATAGCTGGACCTGATCTGGAAAGGTTTTAGGTGTTTTCTCGTAGTCTATTTTTGCCATATTGGTTAGATATAAAAACAGAAAACCTGCCAAAATGCACATAGTAAACCAGAGGTGAGGCAGGTATTGATACTCAAATATACGTAATATTATTGAGATTTGTTAAATAGTAAAGATATACTATCAACTTCAATAACTCCTTCTCAGTCTCCTTACTCCCAGCAACAACAACAAAATCACCACCAATCCAACCAGCGCCCCAATCTTCACATAGCGCTCTTGCTCGATACGAATCTTACTTTCTATATAGTATGGATTTCCAGAACCAGGAGTCCCTAAGCCAGGAGTCATGACCCAGTTTTCTTCATCGCCATTCTCTAAATCTGGTAGCAACAAGTTGTAAGTGAAAATAGAATCTGTAGGCTCCAATAGATAACCTATGCTGTCCACCATATCCCCCTCATGAGAATAAAGTTGAATGACTTCGCGACGTTTACTCAGGCCATAGCCGATGTCTCCAATAATGCCCAGCTGATTGGGTATGCTTTGCCTCAGTTTCTTTTCTTTCTGAGAAACGATGACATATGACTTAGCCGGAATCGTATAATTAGGAAATCTAAATTCATTTTTCAAATCAGTCAAAATCCAATTGTTGATATTGACGTCTTCATCTGTTCTGTTGAATATCTCTACCCAGTCTCCAGTACGCTTATTGTTGCAGCTTACTTCATTGATGACAATTTGGTTCGCCAATGGATGCTTAAAAGGTTCGAAAACAGCCTTGATTTCAAATTCCTTCTTCTTCTCAAAAGTTAATTGGAAGCGTGTGATACTATCTGGTACAGCTACCCCTTCCCAGTGTGAAAAGCGGAAACCAAAATTTGGAACAGCTTCGAACTGAACGGGTATTCCTTTAAAGTAAGTCAGCTGTCTGCCATCCTCTGTATCCAAGTGGTCATTAATCTTTACAACACCGCCGCCCTCGACACAGAGATTAATATTCATTTCATCACCTGCATCAAACATTTCTTGCAGATGCTTACGCATATAGGCTGGACGCTCTTCAGCAAAACGCTCCATCAGGTCGATCTCTTTCCACCATCTTCTTTCCTTGAGATTCCACCTTTCCCAGTGTCTAGGCATTTCAGACTCATATTCATGGACTACCTCATATAGTCTAGTAAGCACTTTGTCACTATTGAAAGAATCATTCAGATGATCCAAAAATCGACTGACAAACTTTGTTTCGAAGTCCTTGTTTTCTAGCAGTTTTCTGAGGATCAATGTGCTCCAAGGTGGATTTGGCCATTCCCTGCCATTAGTAGCCGTATGAAATTTCAAACTATTGTTTTTATATCCATCGTCATCGTGTAAGCAAAATCCCCAATCGGTATCATACAGCAGCCATCTCCATCTTCCATCCTCTGTTTGTGGTCTCCAGTATTTTATATTACCACCGGCGTCTTCATTGTCAAAATAGATTTGAGCAATTTTATATTCCATAAAATTGTCAATCTCCATCATGGTATTTAAAGAGTCAAAATTCACTTGATCAGACAAATCATGATTCTCTATGAACTTGAGCATCTTTCTATAGTGCAAAGTGCTTCCTCTTTTTCGAGTCAGCTTATGTGCTAGTATATCTACACTATCCTTATCTACTTCAAAGTGAGATGACACATAGTAGCGATTAAGCTTTTCTCTGATATTATAAATGCCCCAGTATTTGCCATTGATAAAAACATGTGCCCCTTGTGAAGCTTGTGTCTCCAAGTCCCAGTCTTTGACGAGCGAAGTCATGAAAGCGTCTCTGAATTGTGCTTTACCAAAATCACTACCAGAATTTCTTAAGGTCAAAAATTTATACTTCTTAAGCTCTTCCTTACCAAAAATATGATGCTTGAATCTCTTTTTGCCGTAGTCATCTCTAGCGACTAGCACCATTGACTTCTGAGGAAAAAGTCTACTCATCCCCCCAAATAATCTCCAGCCTGTTGGGCTTCTAAAAATACATTTACCTGATGGATCAAATATTTCAGTATTGGCCTTGATCTCCCTTCTACTCCAAAAATTGGCACCCGGCTTAGACCATATACTATCATTGACAGTGTAGCCCTCCATAAATAGACCATATTCCGGATCAAATAACTGTTTTGGATTGAGCATTAAGGACACCGTAGGGAAGTTTGATTCTTCCTCACCTATAAAATAAGTATGGCCAATGATATCGCTTTTTTTTCTGCCTTTGTAGGCAACCGCTCTGACGACTATGGTGCGATCTATTTTGAGAGGTGTACGGTATCGTTTAGAGTACCTATTTGGCTCAGAACCATCAATGGTGTAATAGATTTTTGCATCCGTAGCATACAGCTCCAATTCAAAGGCCTCATCGTGCCAGCTATATTGTTCCGAAAACTCTAGAAAGACCTCATTATCACGACTTTCTCCTTGACCATATAGCGTCATAGGGCTTGTCTGCGCTAGGCACAGACAAAGGAATAGAAGCGCAATATGTATTTGTTTTCTCAATGAGTATAAGTCTTTTGTAATTCTTCTTTTATGGGATACATGCAATTTACAATTTGTTCTTACAAATTGTTCCCCATGAAATTGATTTGTTAGGGTACGCAAGTTAAAAATATATATTTATTTTTCCCAAATATATAACTATTCATAATTAACGGTGTTATGAGGGATAGATAAAAAGACTTGGCTTTACCGTAGGAGGGTATAATTTATATCTTTGCCATAAATTTATACAGCCCCTAATGCTTACATGGCTCAGTAAAATTATTTTTTTCAAAATCGTCGGGTGGCGTTTTGAAGGCAGATGGCCAAAAGAAATCGCCAAGATGGTGACGATTGAAGTGCCGCATACTTCTTATTGGGATTTCCCTATCGGGATTCTGATTAGAAGGATACTAGACGTAGAGATTCAGTGGGCAGGCAAAGCAAGTCTATTTAGGTTTCCATTTGGCATACTGGGTAGATGGATGGGAGGTGTACCTGTGGTGCGATCCAAGAGGACCAACTTTGTAAGTGCCTTGGTAGATATATATAATAAGAGTGATAAGATGAATATCTGTATTGCGGCAGAAGGAACTCGCGGAAAAGTAGATAAGTTGAAAACCGGATTTTACTATATCGCCACTGGAGCAAATGTGCCCATATTTATGGTCAAGTTTGATTACAAAAATAGAATCGTTTGGATGCGAGAACCATTTTATCCAACGGGTGACTTTGAGGCAGATATGTCTATTATAGACAATTATTTTGCAGGTACTCAAGGAAAGTATCCGAGCAAAAGTTATAAATTTCCCGCTTAATTAAGCACAACTATAAATCAATTAAATTTTATGAAAAATATTTACATTATTATCAGCCTACTATTTGTTGGCACTTTTTTCATGGGGCACAGCGGAGGCCGTGCAGATACTCAAAATTGGGGAAACACCGGAGCGCCAGGTGATGAAACCCTCGCCAATGGACAATCCAGAACTTGTATTACATGCCACGGTGGCAACACTATAGCTGTAGATCTTGACATTGATATTCAGAATACGGATGGTACGCCATTAGCCAATAACGAATATATCCCAGGTACTACATATAATATGTCAGTGACCATCAGTGCTACTACGGGTAACCCTGTTGAGTATGGATTCCAAATGCTTGCGCTCGACGTTGATGAGCAGGAAGTAAATACATGGGCCAACCCAAGTTCAAATGTAGAGATTGCTTTTGCGAGCAATACTGGAAGAACTTATGTCGAGCAGACAGTCCCTTCATCTAGCAATGTTTTCACGATGGAGTGGACCGCGCCTGAGTCGGGTAGAGGAGATGTTACTTTTTACTCTTGCGGCAACGGAGTCAACAATAACAATTCTAGCAGTGGCGACGGCGCTACTTGCAGCACGCTTACATTATTGGAGGCAGAGTCTAACTCAACGCTCAATTTGAATTCTACTGCTTTGCAGTTAGAGCTTACGCCAAATCCTGCGACAGACCTGATCCAAGTAGCGATCAATACAGAATTGCGCGATGATTTCCAGTTGAACATTCTGGACATGAATGGTCGTGTAGTTCATAACCAAGCATGGATCTCTACGACTTCAGATAAGGTAGACATCGACGTTAATGAGTTACCGACAGGCATGTACTTTTTGCAATTAACCAACAATACCTACAGCACCACATCTAAGTGGGTTAAGCTATAAGATATTTATTATTTGGGCACCCTCTTGACTGCTTGAAAAAAAGCAGTCAAGAGCCGGGCTCCTACGGGGTTCGTGTTCACTCCCGTCCTATCGGACTGCGCCAAAAAAGGCGCACCCTCCATATCCCTGTTGCGGAAAAAAGTTATCAAACTATTAGTAGTTTAGAACTTATTAGAGCACCAAAATTAAATCAGAGAATTTTCAAAATTTATTAGGAAACTCATTAGCTGATGCATTATTATTTTAGTTTTCAAACCTAGTCAAGGATGCCTGTCCCGCACATACCGCGGGGGGCGATAGCCTAAAGCGATGGGTGAAACCCATTGTGAGGTGATATGTTATTTCTAGTCCGGGAAGGCTAAAAAAGTCCCGTGCTCGCCACGGGGAGGCAGCAATTATCTTCATCTGAGCGTCATGTTTGCTGTCGTCCCTTTAGGACTCAATCTTTAGATCTATGCTTGAATAGGGTTGCACCATATCCTTTAAGCTTTGCTCCCTCCGGGAGCTTTGAATATACCTTAATTTATCAACTGAAACTCCGTCCTCCTATTCTGCCGTCTACCTTCCTCGGTATCATTTGAAGCTACAGGCACCGTTTCACCAAAACCCTTTGAGCGCATCCTTGAAGCAGAGATGCCTTTGCTCACCAAATACTCAAACACAGCCTTAGCCCTTGCATCAGAAAGGACCATGTTGTCTTCGTCCTCACCCACATTATCGGTATGTCCGTTCAATTGAATTTTCAAACTTGGTTGATCATTTAATAAGGAATACAGACGATCCAATTCGATCTTAGAGATCGGCTTCAACTCAGCAGAGGCGGTTTCGAAAAATACATTCTTCAAAACAATTGGTGCAGAAACAACCTCTTCTTTAGGTGTACTTACGATCTCTTCCTTTGGTGGAATTTTGTGCAATTTGATGATCATCAGAAATGGATCAACCGAAGTACTTACTTTTTCCAAGGCAAAATTTTCCGAGTGAAAAAGGTAGCCCTCTTTATTTACATTCAATGCATATTGCTTACCTACAGGAAGCGGTACCAAAAATATACCTTGATCATCAACCTTTTCTTGATAGTAAGAGCGCTGACCCATCAGGTCCGTGATGTCAAGATTGGCACTTAGTGCTTGATTGGTTTTAGCATCTACGATTTTAGCTTTCACATAGGTTACAGGTTGAGGTCTGGCCTCTTCATAGAGCTCAAAAGAATAAATATCCATGCGGTTATTATTCTTGTTTTTATTTAACCTATCTGTAGCGAAGTAGGCGGTCTTTCCATTGGCACTTACGATCAAGGAACCTTCGTGATTCTCTGTATTGATCGGATATCCGAG
>CALIEI010000130.1 GCA_938022165.1 uncultured Saprospiraceae bacterium
GGATTGAGGATTGAGACTCAGATCACTTAGAACGTTCCTCTTCATCAAACCAAACCAGCTTTTTATTATCTGGATCTCCATTGTAGTTTATCAAAATCTCTTCTCCGGCTGGGATATCTTTCAAAGCGTAAACGGTAAAGGTATCGTCGTCATAGTCTGCTTTGTACTCTGCATTCGGTTCATAGGCATGGTTGTACATGGATCCATACCCAAACACAATGGCCCCCTCCTTGTCATCATCACCCCAGATAAAAACATAATTACATAAAACCGTTTTATCTAATAATTTAGTTTCATTTTTAGGAACTACAAGCACAGGGCAAATTTCAATCACTGCACCAGCCTCAATGTCTACACCGCAAAACACGCCACGTGAGTCTAGTCCAGGAGCAACATATAAATGTGGATTCTTTTGAGACATATTTACTTACTCTTATTTTTAGATTTACTTAAATAAACACCACACAAGATTAAAATAAATCCTAAAAAGTGGTATATCGTTATTATTTCTCCATCGATAAATCCCCAACCAATAGCTACTATTGGTATCAAATAACTCACCATGCTTGAGAACAATGGATTGGTGATTTGCACCAATTTGTAAAATAAAATATTCGCTGCAAATGTACCTAGAAGAGACAAAATACTTACTGCTGCTAATGAATTATATGCTTCTTCATGCACTTTCATCACTTGGATAAAATCTGTGCTTAAAAGTATAATGAAGGCAGGAATGGTTACCAATCCAAATGCGATGGAGCTTATCGTAAGAGCACCATAAGAATTTAAAAATTTGCCTACCGTATTGAGGCTCAAGGCATAGCAACTAGTGGCTAATACCAAAAAGAAAGCATACAAATAATTGCTACTGCCACTCTTTGGCTGGCCAAAATAAACCAACAACATAGCACCTAAAAGGCCCAAAAAAACGGCAAATATTTTTATCCTTTCTACCTTAACTTGAAAGAAAATTAATCCTATTAATAAAGTAAAAAGCGGGGTCAAGGAATTGAGCAAACCCGCAATAGAACTACTTACATGTTGCTGGCCAATGGCATAAAGAAATGCAGGTAAACCACTGCCAAAAACGCCAACCACCAAGAAGTAAAAAAAATCTTTCCGCTTCATTTTCTTTATTTCCCTAAGAAAGAACGGGAAAAATGCTAAACCGGCAATACTAATACGACAGCCAAGTACTTGCAATGGTGAAAAAGCAATAAGGCTTTTTTTTATAAGGATAAATGAACTACCCCAAATCAAACTTAAGATCGCAAGCAATATGATACTTAAGAGCCCAGGAGAAAGTTTGGAAGTATGTTGTGAAAGCTGAGTAGCCACGCTTATGAGGTGTAATAAAGATCCTTTGAAAAAATGATCGAAGGTAGAAGAAAAACAGAATTAAAAGCAATAAAAATAAAATAAAAAAGGCCTTGATGAATCACCAAGGCCTTTTTCATAATAAATATAAGGAGTATTATTTATCAATAACTACCTTATGGTATTCCGCCTTGTTATCTACTTGTAGTCTAACCAAATAAACTCCACTGCTGAAGTGGCTTAAGTCAAACTCTTGCTTGATATATCCAGCACCAAAGTCAACTCTAAACAAGTCTAGCTCTTGGCCTAGAACATTCAAGAATGAGATATCTATAAATTCTCTACTTTCTCCCTCTAATGTAAGTGTGAATCTTCCAGTAGTTGGATTTGGAAAGAGATCAAAATTAGAAATACTTTCAAGATCTTCAATTGCATTTACACTCTCTACTACTATATCAAAAGTAGAAGTTGCTTCACCACATTCAT
Source organism: uncultured Saprospiraceae bacterium (assembly GCA_938022165.1). Classification (GTDB taxonomy): domain Bacteria; phylum Bacteroidota; class Bacteroidia; order Chitinophagales; family Saprospiraceae; genus JALZVN01. The sequence goes on from CALIEI010000130.1 coordinate 1,804, forward strand.
TTGTAGTAGTAAGCGTGATGGTATAGTCCCCTGGCTCTTCATAATCATGAATTGGATTTTCTTCTGTAGAAGTGTTTCCATCTCCAAAGTCCCATAAATATGAATCTGCAAATTCAGATGTATTTGAGAATACTATAAATCCTTCGTCACCACTTAAATCAAATTCTGATGTAGGCTGAGCAGATACTACAATTACTTCAGACATGTTTACAACATTGTTACCAATACTATTAGAAACAGATAAGGTAACAGCGTAAACACCTGGTTGATTATAGCTAACTACTGGGTTCTGTTCGTTAGATGTAGCTGGCTCACCACCTTCAAATAACCAAGTCCAAGAAGTAGGGTCATTTAAGGATTCGTCAGTGTACTGTACTTCTAATGGAGCACAACCTGAAGCTACATTAGTGCTAAATGACGCACTTGGTGCAGCTAATCCATCAATCTCAACATCAACAGTAGTTGAAGAACTACCACATGGATTAATAGCAGTTAAGCTTACCGTATATACACCATTCATTGCATAGGTATGGTTTGGATTTTCTTCATCTGAAGTATTGCCGTCTCCAAAGTCCCAAAGGTATTCAGTAGCACCTACAGAAGAGTTAACAAAGGTAACCGTCTCACTAAACGCACTTGACGTAAAGTCAGCAACAGGCTCTTCAAACACCTTCACATAGCCCGTGATTACTCTAGAGTTGCTCCCTATTTCATTCCCAGCTTGTAAGATAACTGTGTACTCCCCTGGAGCAGAAAATGTCACCGTTGGGTTTTGCTCATTTGAAGTAGAAATATCTCCACCATCAAAAGACCATAACCAATTGGTAGGCTCATTGGTAGATAGATCTGTAAAGGTTACAGTCAATGGAGCACAACCTTCATTCGTAGTAGAACTAAATTCCGCCTGTGGAGCTAAAAGTTCTGATACAATAATCGTTCTCGTTTCTGTTTCAGTCCCACAATCATTAGTCGCTGTCAGTGTAACTGTGTACGTTCCATTTTCATCATAGGTATGTGTAGGATTAAGTGAAGTACTTTCGTTTCCATCACCAAAATCCCATACGTAAGAATCACCATAAAGTGTCTTATTATTGAAGTTTACCTCTAGACCATTTGATCCAGTATCGAAGTTCACATCCGGCTCAGAGATAACACTGATAAAAGATAACTGTATATCCATATCAGCCCCAATACCATTTGAAGCTTCCAGGATAACTGTAAAGTCACCAGGATTATTAAATACAACAGTTGGATTTTGTTCTGTTGACGTAGCTGGAGTACCGCCTTCAAATGTCCAATTCCAAGAATCAGGATTATTTAAAGAATTGTCTGTAAACTCAACCGTAAGTGGTCCACATCCATTTTCAACAGAAGCGTCAAATGAAGCTAATGGAGCAGCTGAAGAACCATCTATCATAATATCTACAGCTTCAGATGATGTGACTGATCCACAATCATTAGTAGCTGTAAGCGTAATTACATATTGACCATTCACTTGGTAAGTATGTGAAGGACTTACCAATGCAGAACTGCTACTGTTATCTCCAAATGACCATTCGTAGGTATTGTTAAGTATATCGGCAGATGTATTCGTTAACGTTACATTACCACCATCTACTTCAACAACGAAACTTGGCTCAGGAGCAGCTTCAACACTTATATAATTTAATTTAGTTTCTTGATCTTGGCCATCAAGATTGCTTGCAGTCAAGAGAACACTAAATGCACCTGAATCATCAAAAGTAACTATAGGGTTCTGCTCATTAGATGTAGCAGGTGTCCCCCCTTCAAATGTCCAATTCCAAGCAGAAGGATTATTAGTCGAAAGATCAGTAAACGCTACTGTCAATGGTCCACAACCTTCAAGGATATCAGCGCTAAAGTCAGCATTGGGAACTGAACCACCCGTTGGATTTAAATCATCAATTTCAATTTGTTGACATAAATTGTCTGATCCACAATCACTAGTCACAGCAAGACACACAGTATATAAACCCGGCTCAGCATATGTATGAAAAGGAGAACGGTCCGTACTTGTTGCGCCATCACCGAAGCTCCAAGAATAAAATGAAGCATCCGTAGATTGGTTATTCAAAGCAATCGTATTTTGATTTAACTGCTGAATTGAAAAATTAGCACTAGCAGATGCATCTATTGTGATATACTCAGATCTTGCCAATTCTCCAGTTCTGCCATCACTAGCTACCTCTAATGTTACACCAAATACACCTGGTGTATTGTAAGTAACTACTGGATTAGCCAATGTACTAGTAGCTGGTGTACCACCTTCAAAAGTCCACAACCAAGAATCTGCTTGAGGTAGCGTATTATCAGTAAAAGTAACTGTCAATGGCTCACAACCTTCTGTTTCATTCGCAGTGAAAAATGGTGTCAATGGAGCAGATAATGCTTCTTGTTCTGTGAAGTAAACTGGTGTACCATTGAAGCTAATATTCAGTGAAGAAATTTCTTCTTGATCACCGGTAACTGCAAAATCCCAATCTCTTTTGAATACTGAGTCTAAATTAAAACTAGCTGGGAAAGACCAAGTTGCTTGTGCAGCTTCAGATCTATCGATAACTGTTTTCGCCCAAAGACAATAAACATAATTGCCATCAGCGTCTCTAAAAGCGCCACCATCCATTGAGAATGGAAGGTTTAATTCTTGGGTCTTAGCTTCATCGTATACAGTACCAAACAAAGCATCAGAGGCACCCTTATAAGAGATACCTTGTTGATTCATAGTAAGGTTATCATAAGGTGCATTAAAATCTAGATTTTCATAAAGACCTAAAAGGTGAAACTCTTCAGTTGCATTTGCTTCTGTTTCTTCTTCAAAAATACTGTAGACATGAATTTGTCTAACATTATCTTTCATAGATCTAACTACAGCCTTAGGCATATAGTTGATCTGCGCTTGAAGGTCTCCCATACTATCATCTCTAAACGCCCTACGCGGTACATTGATCTCGGTGATGATCCACTCTTTTTCTGGGAAAGTAACACCATCGTATCCATAGTTAGCAAGTACATCTTTATACAGGCCTTGTCTCACAGAGATACCATTAGCCGCTCCATCAGAGTGTCTTGACCATCTAAAGTTGTTAATACTAGGATCCCATTCTCGGATAGTTCCATCAATATCTGGATACGAGTGAAAACCCATTACATCAAAGTAAGCTCCTCCTCCAAATGGATATTCAGGAGTAACGCTACCATCTGTAGGTTCATCTGTATTTCTTAATATCGCATCAAGGAAAGATTCAGATCCTACTCCTGCAATAGCCACATAGTCATCTGGAGAAATACTCTTGATGATCTCATAAGAGATTCTCATTGTTCTTACATAATGCTCGATTGGTGCACGTAGTATGTACTCACATGGATCTGGATCTCTATCCCACCAGTTACCTACAGGATCTCCTGGAGGTCTCCAAGCAGTATTGAAAGTCAAATCAAAACCTGGCTCATTCCAGATCTCCCAAAACTTTACATAGTCAGTATATGTGCTAACTACCTGATATAGGTAAGCAGCATAATAATTGTCTTCATTGTATGGTGTGCCGTTGGCGCCATCATCCCAAATCGGCTCATATAGATTTTCGAACATTGTAGATTGAGCACCACAACCACCATAAGACCTTTGGTCTCTTTGAGATTCTGCTGGAAAACCAACAAAGCAAGTAAGCTCTTCTAGGCCCAATTCTTGATAAAACCCGAAAGTTGGAAGTCTGAGGTCCAAACCCCAAGTATCAATAAAATTAGCCGGTAAAGATGGTCTTATTGCCTTGGCTCCAACACCTATTACACCTTCTGCCGGATTTCCAGCTGCAATACTTGCTAGATCCTCGTCTCTATACAAAGCACTATCATCTTGAAATCCAAGATTTGTACCCGGACGAAATAATCCTTCATAAGGAATGACTATGTCATTGGCAGTGTAATTGACTTGTGCGTTTACTGAAAAAATCACAAGGAATGAAAAACAGGAAAGTAAAATCCTTTTCATAAGCTATAATTTGTTTTTAAGTCGTGAAACTCGAAAATTAAAATTTATTAAAAATAATTAGGGACTCGCAAAATATGTCAGATTGCCAGAAAAATGGTGTGGTCACAAGTGTTTCTATGTCAAAACTCTTTGATTGTGAGGTTAGAAGCAAAGATAATAAAATAATATTGATAGCTAGGCTTAATAATTACCATAAAGTGGGTATAAATCAAAGTAAAAATTTCACATATTTTAGATATATATTAAAAATATAATATATGTAAAAGCCTTATAAGATATAGGTTATATGACGACATTACCGTCAAAAAAAGTTTTATCGAAATCTGTAAATGAGTAGATATGACACGAAAAGGACAAATCTATATCGCCAAATATCATGATCATTTTACTGACTTTCCATGGGTTTCAGGGATGATATATATAAAAAATGTATATGTGTATTTGAAATATCGCTTGAATCTTAGTTGGGATAAACAAATAGAGCGCTTGGGTGCGGCTCGCCGAAGGCGTCAAAGCGCGACAAGCCGAAGGCGCGTAAGGGATAAGCGATGGAAACGGTATCCATCGGGTGCAGTTTTTTTTTACTGCATCCGATGGGTAGTAGTGGACAGCGCGACCACGCCGACAAGGCAGTGGTTAGCCCCAAAAAAAGATTCAAGAGGGAAAAATGAGTCCACTCCGAAAAGTAGTGAACTCATAAATGTTTTTAGTAATTTTCTTTGAAGAACTCATCATATCCATCAAAAGACTTATTTCTTAACACTTCTCGATAGTTAGACTGAGTCAATGGATATATCACATAATCCATCTTCTTAGTCAAGAAGTCACCGCCAGAATTATTTGCTGCATTTATATAAGTCATTGCTTGCTCTTGATTCTTGAATTTTCTGATCACTATAATTGGCTTACTGGTATCATTATTCAAGAATATATTGGACAATCTAAGATTATCGTTTCTGAAAAATTCTTTGTTGAAATCCGCAAGAGAAATTTTAGCATCAGTGACTTTCTGGTCATTTTTATTTGTGATAACTACCGCAACGTAATGCAAACCATCAGGATCCAACTTAAACTTGCCTTGCTTACCTGAGCCTGCAGCCGCCGTCTTAGGTTGGACTGCTACTGACTTGTCTCCAAGCAATCTCAATATCTCTCTCGCACGTGTCTCTTCAGCACTGTTTGGATATTTTGCAATGACATCTTTGAGCTGCTTAACGTAGTCTTCTTTGCCCTTTATATTACCTACACTCATCGCTTTGAGCAAGGCAAACTTAGCCATCATTATGTTTCCTGGTCCAAACTGCTCACTTGCTTTCTCTACGCCATTGATCACCTTTTCGTATTCCTTATTTTGAAACAATGCGTAGGTGTTTTTATAGTACTTCCCGAGCTTGTCACCTTCTTCCTTAGCCGCTTCCAAATAATTTGGATCGGAAAGCACACGTGCATAGGTCGTATTTGGATAGTTGTCAACAATCAAATCGAAGTATCTTTTTGCTTCAGTTGTGTTGCCTTCTTTTTGATGAGCCAGATATAAATAGTACCAAGAATCAAGCTGATGTTCTGTGTCTGGATATCGCTCCAAAAGCTCATCTTCTAGCGCATCTATAGTCTTATCATTTCTTTGCAATCGATCTCTATACAATCTCCCCAAATCAAAGTATGCATCTTCAATCTTTTTGTTGGCCTTGGCGATCGAGGCATCATCTGTTGGTACATCTTTCAATATCTTATTGATATCATCCTCTGAAAGTCTATCTGGCACTACCGCTATCGCAATAGGTGTGTTATCAATATTATCGATCGACTGACGGTTTGATCTTCGCCAATTATCCTCCAAGACACGTCCTCCCCATTCTTTTGCGAAATCTTTTTGTCCCTTCTTTCTACTCTTCTCATTATACAATGGAAACTGACCTACACCTTGAGCACCCCCTCCTACTGAAGGCCTACCGTTTGCGGTAGTTAGATTTGCCCTAGATCTAGGATCTCTCCCACCTAGTTTTGAATTGACGCCGCTGTTACTACTAGCGATGCTTTTTTTCTTATTCTCATCAGCTTCTTTTTTCAATTGCAGTGCGAGTGCCTCTCTCTCTTTATCACTTAGATTTCGGATACTCAATAAACTATCTTGAAGCGCAATAATTTGCAGATTTTCAGCGATATCAGTTAGATTTTCAGAATAATTTTTGACATAGTCGTAGCGATCATCCGCTTTATCAATTACTTGGAGCGTGCTATCATAAAACAACTTTGCATCTACATAAGTCTCTTCTTCAAAATATAATTCTGCAAGTTTTAGATACGTTTCCGTACGCTGTGCATTATTTTGAGAGGGTGTATTTAATGAATTTCTAAAGTTTTCGATTGCTGCAATCTTATCTCCGCTCTCTAGATTTAATTCTGCTAGCGTGAAATAAATTTGATCTTTATACTCCGTATTCTTTTCATCTCTAAGCATACGTTCAAGCTCACGAGTGGTAGCGGCCATGGTTTTAGAACCAGCAGAATATGCACTCTTCAACATGGCAAGCTGTGCATTGAATTCCAGTTCGTATCTATTACTATACTTAATAGACTTTTTGAAATATTCTTCAGCTACGCTGTTGTTGTTATTGCGCTGAGCCAACTGTGCTCTAATGTAAGCGTAACGCGCTTTGTATTCTTTATCCTTTACACTTTCGATGGCATTCTCTAGATGTGGAATAGCAGAATCATATCTCTTTTGCTTTAAGTACATATGCGCTTTCACGGCATCTATTTGCTCTTGTACTTCTTTACTGCCGCCATCAGCTTCTGCGTATTGAATATATCTTTCAGCGAGGTTGTAATCTTCTCTTTCGATATATGTTCTTGCCAACCAAAGCTGAATTTCTGGGTAGGCTAACTTTTCTGTTTTGAAAAGATTTTCAGGTAGATTTTCAGGCTTATCTTTTTCTTTCTTAACCTTCTTCTCCTTGGGTTCTTTTACCACTTTATTTATAGGATCTATTTTTGGCTTGTCTTCTTTTTTAGCATCCTCTGTTTTCTCTTTTGGCTTCTTGGTTTTCTTTCCTTTCTTTTTTCTCTTTCTAGCCTTCTCTCTTGCCTTACGATCCTTTATCTTTTTCTTCTTTATTTCTTTATTGGTTTTCTTTCTGATTTTTTCTTGCTGCTTTTTAGAAAGCTTGACCTCGTCTTCTTCATCCTCTGCTTCGATACCTTCTTTCTTTTTTTGAGCGGGTGATTTTTTAGCTTTTACCTTTCCCCCTTTAGCTCCTTTTTTCCTTGCTGCTTCACGCGCTCTTTGACTTAGCGCAGAAGGGCTAAATTCTTTAACCGTATATTCAAAAGTCTCTTCAGCAGATTCAAAATCTTGTTTCAGGTATTGCGCTTTTCCGAGAAGCAGATAGCAGTCATCGGTCCAGTCAGATTGGCGGTGCAAGGTAGCTACGATAGAGACCTTCTCGATCGCTATATCTAGATCCTTGTTCACATTCTGAATGGGATCCAATTCTATGTATTCGTAAACGGGTAAAATTTTATTGTAATTATCTTGATGTGCTTGTTCAAGAGCAACTACACTTTGGGTAAGCAATACATCTGCGTTGAAATAACCATTATAACGAGCAGTAGTATTGTGGTATAACTTCTTTATACCTGTCAGCTCTTCCGTTCTACTTTTAGTTGTCTTACAAGAAAAGACAGAACCGAATACCAAAATCACCAATAAGAGGTTGAGCTTCTTCAAAATTATATTTTATTTGAAAATCGATAAAATTACGTAAAAACGGGGCATATGTGAGCTAAATAAGCTATTTAAATATACTTTTATACCCTATTAAAGTTTCAATTTTGAGATACTCACTGAGGGTAGTCTTAACTCAGTTATAGAACTATTTTTAGTCCAAATTATTTTAAAAAAAAGGTCTTAAATATTAAGAATGCAATCAGATAAGTCTAAATCAGCTAATATCAAGGACAAAATGTCGCAGTCTTTTCGATTGACCCTGCATAAAAACCCCAATTTTGAGGAAAAGGGCACCTTAAACTTCTCTTTATTGCAATTCTATGTATACCTTTTTTTGGGCCTTAGCGCTATCATTTTGCTCATCAGTATGCTCATATTTTTCACCCCTATTCGAGGATTGATACCCGGATATGGTGATTTATCACATCCCAAGAAAATTAGAGAGCTTTCACTCGCCTTAGAAGAAATGGAATCCAGGATCCAGGCTAACGAAACCTATACCACCAATTTCATGAAGATGTTGAAGGACAGTACACAAACTGCTGAGGATGTGAGTAATGTACAGACTATTGAAACCAATGCAAATCCGGAAAAAATAGAAAAAGTAAAGGAGGATGCAGAAATCAGACAGGAAATAGCCTTTTCTGAACAAATTCAGGAGAAGTCTATTCTGGCCAAGAGCAGCAGCCAACAAAGTGTTTCCTTAGACAGGGTATATTTTCTTCCCCCCCTTACAGGTCCGGTAAGTGCTGATTATGAGCCTAGCAAAAAGCACTACGGTATAGATATCCTTGCTCCTAAAAACACGCCTATCAAGGCTGCTTTAGATGGCTTCGTGATACAAGCGGATTGGACCATGGATGCGGGCAACACAATAGGTCTTCAACACGACAACAATATCATTACATTCTACAAGCACAACAGTACCTTGTTAAAAAAAATAGGAGAGCGTGTTAAAGCCGGTGAAGCTATTGCTATAATAGGGAATAGTGGTGAACTTACAGACGGTCCTCATTTGCATTTTGAAATATGGCATCAAGGCAAATCAATAAATCCAGCGGATTTTGTTGAATTTTAGATATTCAAAATTTTGCTTGTTTTTTTCAAATTTTTGCTTTATTTGCGAACCAATAGACGCATAATATTGTAAATACTACAATTAGTACCTCTCACATATAAAATTAAGTTTTAGAATGGATAAGAATAATGGTTTTGAGCTTAAAGAAACGCTCAATGAGAAAGGAGATAAGATCAGTCCAGTTTTGGATGAAAGTGTCAAAAACTTCATGATAGATATAGACGGTACTATCTGTGACGATATCCCTAATGAAGAACCAGAGCGTATGGGCACATGCCTACCTTATCAGGATGCTTTGAAGATGTTGAATAAGTGGTACGATGAGGGGCACATCATTACTTTTTTCACTTCTCGTACAGAAGAGCACAGACCTGTGACTGAAGAATGGTTAAAAAAGCACAACTTCAAATATCACGGTATTCTATTCGGCAAGCCAAGAGGTGGCAACTATCACTGGATAGACAATCACATCGTGAAAGCGACTCGCTTCAAAGGCAAATTCACAGACCTCGTGGTGAAAAATAAAGAGATTGAGGTGTTTAGATAATCTCTTATCTTAATTTTCCATTTTTTATGTACTCATATTGACTTGGGAGCTCTACTCCATAAGGCACTGCTACAGCCTAGCGCACACTTATGGCGTAGCCGGGTGATTCGTTTGTATGCACCTTGCAGATCGCTATTCAGGATATGGCTATAGCTGTATTCACTAATCGTTCATCCACCTCTAGCCATTCCTTCATTAGCGATCCGCTGCGGCTTATATCACTTCTCCCCCTAGCTCGAGGATGTCACGAAATTGGGAAGATTATTCTTGGAGGCCATTTGTCACGATTTTTGAAAAATAAAAATCTCGCCAAATGGGATATTGCACTCAATTTACCCAGGGCTGAGAGCCCTGGGCTAATATATGTCGCCCCACCTCTGTGAGTTGGGCAGGCACGTTGCGGCTTTTAAATATTAGCCATCATCTTAAGTCTTGTAACAACTTACTCAAAAAGAAAACATAAATTATATTAAATCGGACAAGGAAGACTTCAGATCTTCATACTTGAATTGATACCCTTCATCTAGCAACTTTTTCGGGATAACGTTTGATCCCGTCATGACTACTGCTTTCATTTCGCCCAGCATCAGACTTAGCACAAAACTTGGAACGGGCGCCACTATACCTAACCCACCTTTGACATCCATCATCTCTTGGACAAATTGTTTATTGGAAACTGGGTTTGGAGCAGTGGCATTATATGTGCCAACAGCCTGATCATTTTCTACTAGCCAAATAATAATTTCGGAGATGTCATCAATATGCACCCAGGAGTATATCTGTGCGCCATTACCAAAATAAGAACCCAGACCTAATTTGGCTGGGCCTAACATTTTTTCTAAAGCCCCTCCTTCGGTTGAGAGTACTATACCTATGCGCAATAAGGCAGTTGGTACGCCAGTTTCTTTTACTTCATTTACAGAATCCTCCCAAGCAATACAACTCTTAGCCAAAAAGCCTGATGTCCCTGCAGTACTGTCCTCTGTCAATACTTCACTTCCTCTATCTCCGTAGTACCCAATAGCTCCACCGGAAATAAACTTCTTTAAAATTAGTTTCTTTTCTGTTATCAGTTTTTTAAACAGCAGATTACCATGTACACGACTATTGATGATATCTTCTTTACGCGATGCAGTCCATCTTTTATCTGCAATGCCTGTTCCAGCAAGATTGATTAAGTAGTCTGTACCCTCCAACGCTGCTGGGTCAACATATTCTTTTTTTATATCCCATTTGTAGGTTGGCACTTTAGTATTAGATTTTGGATTGCGAGAAAGGTGAATCACCTTATGACCCAAAGAAAGCAACTTATCTGTTACATGTCTACCTATAAGTCCTGATCCACCTGCGATTAATATTTGTGCCATAAGCTATTCTTCTCTTTTAATGTAAACAGTTTAATAGAACAATGTTCTTTTAGCAAGGCAATATTTTTTAAATTTAGAGCGAATTAAAAGCGTAGAAATTGAATATGATCTCAAACCACATACTTACTACACTGATAGCTACTTTGACTTTGATCATTTTAGTTTCTTCATGTAGAACAGAGCCAAAAGAAAATACGACTGCAAAAGTTGGCGAAGCGCCTAAGTCTTTGCAGATGAGATTGTCATTAGAACCAGATGGACTCTCCCCTATCCTATCGAGAAGAGGAGAAACTAGAAAAGTATACAGACATTTATTGTCGCAATTGTTAGAAGTAGAACCAGTCAGTTCAAAATTCTTACCCAAATTAGCGACCAGCTTACCTAAAGAAGAAACGCTAGAAAACGGTGATCAAAAATTCACTTTCACTTTACATGACAACGCACAATGGTCAGACGGTAAACCGCTAACTACAAAGGATATTATATTCAGCTACAAAATGTTGAAGCACCCTGTAGTGAAAACGCGGTACGAACCTATAGCTGACTTGGTTAATAATATTACTATCCATTCAGATACTGAAGTATCCTTTATTGCTGGAGAATGCCATACCTCATTGATGACCTCCATTAGTGAAATGTTTATTTACCCTGAGCACATTTTTGATCCAGAAGGGGTGATGCGTGATATTCCTTTTGCTGACTTTTTGGACAAAGAAAAGATAGCTTCACTAGCAAAAGCAAACCCAGCCTTATCCAAAGTAGGAGAACGGTTTATGGATCCTGAGTACTTTAGAGATCCTGCAAAATTTGTCACTTCTAACGCTTACAATTTTGTAGAGTGGATAACTGGACAAAGAGTAGTCATTCAAAAAAATCCTAACTGGTGGGGAAAAGAAATTGACTCTCCATTATTTAAAAAACAAGCTAAAGAGATCGTATTCCAAATCATTCCAGATAATAATACGGCCCTTACTCAGCTTATCAATGGCGAAATAGATGCTATTTCACAGGTACCGCCAATATTATTTGAGGAGTACAAAGACAATCCAAATATTGTTGCTAAAACAAGTCCGGCCTACCAAATCGTATGGCTAAACTTGAATATGAGCAATGATATACTATCTGATAGAATAGTTCGTAAAGCACTAGCTTATTCCTTGGATGAAAAATCAATTTTAAAAAATGCACTTAACTCTAATGCAAACTTAGTTACTGGCCCCTTTATGCCTGGCACCAATGAGTACAATGATAAAGTAGAAGTCCCCAGATTAGATATAGACAAAGCCCAACAAATGTTATCCGCAGCTGGGTGGGAAGATAGTGATCAAGATGGTATTGTAGATAAAATCATCAATGGTAAAAAAACTGACCTATCTCTTAAATTTATGCATTCTTCAAAAAGTACTACAGGTCCAGTTATCGGAGAACTTTTTAAAAACTCTGCAAAACAAGCAGGCATCGAAATTATCATTACACCCAAGGATACTAAGATTTCTCGCAAAGAAGTCAATTCGGGTAACTTTGACATTTATCTTACCGGTACTGGATTTGGGCCTGGACTATATGATCCTACTGGTAGGTGGCATACCAAAAGCTTTCCGCCAAACGGTTTGAACTATAGTAAATTTGGAAATGCAGAAACGGATGCAATGATCGATCAAATGAGGAGCATGTGTGACAATCCAAAAGAAAGAACAGACCTCTATCATCGACTTCACGCCTACATCGCACAAGAACAGCCTGTGATATTTTTATACAACCCACAATCATTATTCTTAATAAATAAAGAATTTGACAATATCATTGTATCCCCAAATGGCCCGGGATTGTTTGAAGAATTTCTTACCTTGAAGTAAACAAATGTAATCCACATCTGATGCTCAGATACATTTTCTTGCGTCTTGG